>NZ_JBFAZA010000044.1:0-81054 GCF_040681595.1 Amycolatopsis sp. NPDC051716
TCCCAGCCGAAGCTGTCCACATCACCCTTCTACCATCCACAGGCCGTTCCCTAACGCCGGTCTCTGACATACCCTCGGTATGTTCCCTCAGTGTGTCACAATCGGGCTTCGGGGTTGCGAACAGCAGAGAAGGGCCGCGAAACCACGTCACCCAGGTTCAGGAGGCTCCTCAACCCCATCCCGCTCAGCCCACTCCAGCAGCGGCTCAAGCGAGAACACCGCGTCATCGATCCCGGCATGAAGATCCCCCACCTCGGCAAACCGCCCCGGAACCGTGGCAATGGTGAAATCCCCCGGCTCGACATCATCGATCTCCGTCCACCGGATCGGCGTCGACACCGTGCCCTCAGGATTCCCACGAACCGAATACGCACTGGCGATCGTGTGATCACGAGCGTTCTGGTTGTAGTCGACGAAGAGCAACCGCGGATCCCGATCCTTCCGCCACCAAGTCGTGGTGACATCGTCCGGAGCCCGCCGTTCAACCTCGTGAGCAAAAGCCAGCGCAGCCCGGCGCACATCAGCAAAGCCCCAACGCGGTTCAATCCGGACATAAATATGCAGCCCACGGCCCCCGGAAGTCTTCGGCCACCCGACAGCACCAAGCTCGTCGAGAATCTCGTGGGCCACATGCGCAACCCGGCGAACCCGGTCATAGCCGCAGTCAGGCATCGGGTCGAGATCGATCCGCCACTCATCAGGCTTCTCGGTGTCCGCCCGGCGGGAATTCCACGGATGGAACTCCACAGTGGACATCTGCACCGCCCAGGCGACATGCGCGAGCTCGGTGACACACAGTTCGTCCGCATGCCGGTTGTAGCGCGGAAACGTCACTCGGACGGTTTCCAGCCACGGCGGCGCGCCGTTCGGCACGCGCTTCTGGTGCACCTTCTCCCCCGCCACGCCGGACGGGAAGCGGTGCAGCATGCAGGGGCGTTCGCGCAGGGCGTTGACGATGCCGTCGCCCACCGAGAGGTAGTAGTTGACCAGGTCGAGCTTCGTCTCGCCGCGGGCCGGGAAGTAGACCCGGTCCGGGTTCGAGATCCGCACGGTGTGCGGGCCGACCTCCAGCTCCACCGCCGCCGACTTCTGCGCCATGCCTCAGAAGGTAGCCCAAAACCCGGGCTACGGTGGGCTGGTGAGCCTGCCGACGGACGGTCACGTCCACACCGAATGGTCCTGGGACACGGTCACCGGCTCGATGATCGGCTCGTGCGAGCGGGCGCTCGAGCTGGGGCTGCCGTCGGTGGCGTTCACCGAACACGCGGACCTGACGCCGTGGCTGATGCCGGAACCGATCCGGCCGTTGCTGCCGGATCACTTCCGGGTGCGGCTGCGCCCGGACGGCGTCCTTGAGCCACCGGAGCTGGACGTCGAGGGGTACTTGGCGTGCGTCGAGGAGTGCCGCTCACGGTTTCCGGGGCTGCGGATCCTGTCCGGAGTGGAGCTCAGCGAGCCGCACTGGCACCGCCCGCAGGCCGACGCGCTCTTGGCGGCCCACGACTTCGACCGCGTCCTCGGCTCGGTGCATTCCCTTCCGGACGGTGAGCACCACCGCGAGCTGACGGTCGTGTCGGCCCGGCCGCCGGGCGGGCTGCTGCGGGCCTACCTCGGCGAGGTGCTGGGCCTGGTCGAGTCGACGGCGGACTTCGCGGTGCTCGCCCACATCGACTACGCGCTGCGGTCGTGGCCGGGCGAAGGCCCGCCGTTCGTGGCGGCGGACTTCGAGGAGGAGTTCCGGACGGTGCTGCGGTCCCTGAAGGCGAGCGGCCGCGCGCTGGAGGTGAACACGAAGGTGCCGCTGCCGGGCGAGGTGGTCCGGTGGTGGTTCGAGGTGGGCGGCGAGGCGGTGGCGTTCGGCAGCGACGCCCACGAGCCAGGACTGGTCGGCCACGGCTTCACGGAGGCGGCGGCCCTGGTCGAGTCGTGCGGCTTCCGGCCAGGCCGCACTCCGCACGACTTCTGGCGCCGCTAATCGGGCCCACACTCTGGCCCCCAAGCGCCCCAATGTGGCCTTGGGTGCGCTCAACGCACCGAAGGCCACATTGGGGCGCTGGCACCGGGGCCCGCAGGCAAGCCGGCCGGGGCGGCGAGCGTCAGGCCAGGGCGTGGCGGCCGGAGGTGCGCGACTCGGCGCTCTGGTCCATCAGCCGGGCCGCGACCCGGCCGATGGCCGCGTCCAGTTCCGCTCGGTCGTTCGTTCCCCAGTCGCCGAGGCGGTCGGCCAGCCAGTCGTGCCAGGCCTGGACCACCTTTCCGAACTCCTCGCGGCCCGCGGACGTCAGTTCCCAGCCGTCGCGGGTGTACCGCAGGTGGCCGGTCAGCTCCAGGCGGTTGAACGCCGGCTCCAGCACCGGCGCCGGCACGCCGAAGTCGTCGCCGATCGCCCGCAGCGTGGCCGGGGAACCACGGCGTTCCCGCAGGTGGACCTGCAGCAGGCACCAGATCCCGCCCTCGTCGAGGTCTCCGCCGGCCCGCTCGACGATCGCGGGGGCCACCTTCCGGCGCTCGCGGAAGAACAGCGTGGCCACCGCGCGTTCCAGCTCGCGATCGTCGGTGCGAGCCTCCGGCATCGCGAAGCCGTCACCGAGGTCGGGGGCGGCCGCGCGGGCCGTGTCGCGCAGCGGGATCTCCTTGAGGAAGAACGCCAGCGCGAACGCCACCAGGCCGACCGGGGCCGCCGCGAGGAACACGACGTGCAGGGAGTCGCTGTACGCCTGGATCACCGGGGCCGACACCGGCTCCGGCAGCGCGTGCAACGCCGTGGGCACCTGCAGCGCCCGCGGGTCGACCCCCGGCGGCACCGGGAGCGCGGCCAGTTTGGGGGTCAGCTGGTTGGCGTACACCGTGCCGAAGATCGCCGCGCCGAACGAGCTGCCGATCGAACGCAGGAACGTCACGCCCGAGGTCGCGACGCCGAGGTCGGCGTAGTCGACGGTGTTCTGCACCGCGATGGTCAGCACCTGCATGCCGAGCCCGATGCCGAGCCCCAGCACGGCCATGTACGCCGAGGCCTCCCAGAACCCGGTGCCGGTGTCCAGCCGGGACAGCAGATACAACCCGATCGTCATGCCGGCGGCCCCGACCAGCGGGAAGATCTTGTACCGCCCGGTGCGGCTCACCGCGTTGCCCGCGGCGATCGACGCCACGAGCAGCGCCAGCACCATCGGGAGCAGCCGGACCCCGGACGTCGTCGCGGACGTGCCCTGGACGTACTGCATATACGTCGGCAGATAGGACAGCGCGCCGAGCATCGCGAAGCCCACGACGAAACTCATGATGCCGCCGACGGTGAACACCGGGTTGCGGAACAGCCGCATCGGCAGCATCGGCTCCTGCGCCCGCAGCTCCACGAAGACGAACGCCGCGAGCAGCACCACCGAGCCGAGCGCCATCCCGATGATCACCGGCGAACCCCACGCGTACTGCGTGCCGCCCCAGCTGGTGACCAGGGTCAGGCCGGTCGCGGCCAGGCCGATGAGCAGGATGCCGAGGTAGTCGATCACCGGCTTGACCGCGGCGCGGGCGTTCGGCATCGCCGAGGACGCCACCGCCAGCACCACGACGACCAGCGGGATGTTGACGTAGAACGCCCACCGCCACGAGAGGTGGTCGACGAAGAACCCGCCGAGCATCGGGCCCGCGACGGTGACCACGCCGAACACCGAGCCGAGCACGCCCTGGTACTTGCCGCGCTCGCGCAGCGGGACGACGTCGGCGATGAGCGCGGTCGAGGTGACCATCAGCCCGCCGCCGCCCAGGCCCTGCACCGCGCGCCAGACGATCAGCCAGATCATGCTGTCGGCGAACCCGGCGCAGAACGAGCCGATGCCGAACACGACCACCGACAGCTGGAACATCAGCTTGCGGCCGAAGAGGTCGCCGAGCTTGCCGACGACCACGGTCATGATCGTCTCGGCCAGCAGGTAGGAGGTGACCACCCAGGACAGGTGCCCGGCGCCGCCGAGGTCGCCGACGATGGTGGGCAGCGCCGTGCCGACGATGGTCTGGTCCAGCGCCGCCAGCAGCATCCCGAGCAGCACGGCGCCGAACACCGCGTTGACCCGGCCGCGGCTCAGGGCGGGCGGCGCCACGGCGCCGGGGGTGACCTCCGCGGTGGCCGTCATCTCCGCCCTCCTCGCTCGGCCTCCAAGCTAGTGCGCGAGGTCCACTGTGGATAGCCACCCGTTCCGGTGGTCCGCGCCGCTCAAAGGGTCCAGCGGTCCCGCGGCGGCGATTCGAGGACGAGCTCGCCGGCGACGGCCGCGGCGATCTCCTCCACCGTCCAGTGCTCCCGGTGCAGGACCGGCCGGATGATGGCCGGCTGCCGGACGGCGTGCAGGTGCCCGTCGGCGAGCCGCAGCACCTGCCCGGTGACACCGGCCGAGAGGTCGCTGAGCAGGTAGGTCACCAGCGGTGCCACCCGTTCGGGTGGCGGCGCGTCCCGGTTCCCGTTCGGGTCGGCGGCCATCAGCCGGGTCCACGCGATCGGGCTGACGGCGTTGACCCGCACGCCGTGCTTCGCCAGATCCCCGGCCCACGAGTAGGTCATCGACGCCACCGCGCCCTTCGACGCCGAGTACGCGGCGGCCCGGCGCTGCCCGATCATCGACCCCGACGTCACGTTGACGATGACCCCGCGGCCCCGGGCGCACATGACCTTCGCGGCCGCGGTGCCACAGTGGAGCGGACCGAGCACGTTGGTCTCGACCAGTGCGCGGGCCCGCTCGGCGTCGTCGTCCTCCCACGGCGGCGCGTGGTAGCCGACCGCCGCGTTGTTGACGAGCCCGTCCAGCGTCCCGAACTGCGTGCAGCACCGGCTGATCAGCGACCGGGCGTAGGCCGCATCGGCCACCGACCCGACGCTCGCCACGGCGGTCCCGCCGTCCGCGGTGATCGCCGCCACCGTCTCGTGGGCCGGTTCCGCGTCGACGTCGTTGACGACGACCGCGGCTCCGTTCTCGGCCGCGTGCCGGGCGAACGCCCGGCCCAGCCCGCGTCCGGCACCGGTGATCACGACGGCCCGCCCGTCCAGGAAACCCATGGCGTCCAGTGTGACCCGCGACCGGCCCAGGTGCGCGGCCGGGCCAGCGGAAACGGCTGCGCGCGACGGGAAAGCGAGTGCACCGGCGTTCTGCGCGTACGCCTGCACGGGCAGCCCCGGGTTCAGGTTCGCAGGTGAGCCAAGCTCTCCAGCGCCAGCTGTTCCAGGTAACCCGCGGCCGCCGGGCTTCCACCCGCCGCGTGGAACGAAGCCGCCACCGTCTCGGCCGCGCGCCGGTGCGAACGCCCGCCCAGCCCACGTCCGGCACCGGTGATCAAGCCTGCGCGCGACGGAAACCGGGTGCACCGGCGTTCTGCCGTACACCTGCACGGGCAGCCCGGGTTCAGGTTCGCAGGTGCGCCAAGCTCTCCAACGCCAGCTGCTCCAGCTGCCCCGCGGCCGCCGGGCTTCCACCCGCCGCGTGGAACGAAGCCGCCACCGTCTCGGCCGCGCGCCGGTATGCCGGTTCCGTCAGGATCTCCTCGACCGCCGCCGCGATGCGGGGTGCGTCCGCGCGGCCGAACCGCAGGCGGATCCCCGCGCCCGCCGCGACCACCTGGGCCGCGACGATCGGCTGGTCGTCCCGGATCGGGGCCACCACCAGCGGCAGGCCGTGCCACAGCGTTTCGCAGACCGTGTTGTGGCCCGCGTGGCACAGCACCGCGTCGACCCGCGCCAGCAGCGGCAGCTGCGGGACGTGCGGCCGCACCAGGACGTTCGGCGGGACCTCGCCGAGCACGCCGCCCGGGTCGGCGATCACCGCGCGCGCGGGCGAGCCGGCGAAGGCCTCGGCCGTCGCGGCCAGGAATCCGGCGCCCACGGCGGTGTTCGCCGTGCCGAGGGAGACCAGCACCGTCGGGCGGAGCGGGTCGAGCCACTCCCACGGGAAGTCCGTCGTGGACGGCCGCGCGCCGAGGGCGGGCCCGACGAGCCGGACCGACGGCGGCAGGTCGGCCGGGCCGAGCAGTTCGCGGGTGGTGAAGGCGAGGACGCCGTGGGGTGAGAACCGCGGGTCCGCCGTACCCCGGCCGCCGGCGATCCGCGCGCGCAGCCCGTCGAGCAGCGAGCCGACCCACTCCCCGACCTTCGGCATCCCGGCCAGGGGGTCGACGAGCTCGGCCGAGGTCGTCGCCGACGTGACCCACGGCAGGCCGGCGGCTTCGGCGAGCAGGCCGCCGGCCAGCGCCTGCTGGTCGGCCACCACGACGTGCGGCTCGAAGGCCTCGAGCGCCGCGGCCACGCCGGGGGCCATCGCGTCGGCCAGGGGAACGAGGAAGTCCTGCCAGAGGAAGCGCAGCGCCGCCGGGCCTTTCAGCTCGGCCGGGCGCACGGGCAGGTCCCGCGGCACGGGGCACGAGAACACGAGTGCTTCGGGGCCAGCCAGCTGCCACAGCAGTTCGTCGTGGCCCGCCCAGGCGACCTCGTGGCCGCGCGCGGTGAGCTCGGCCGCCACGCCGACCGCCGGGTTGACGTGCCCGACCAGGGGCGGGACGACGAAGAGGAACCGGGCCACTACCGCACCCGCGTCCGCGTGCGCGCGGTGTCACGGACCCACCCGAAGATCAGCTCGGTGACCTCGGCGGTCCGCTCGACCAGCACCGAGTGCCCCTGGTCGGGCAGCACGACGCAGCGGCACCGCTCCAGGTGCGTCTCGAAGTGCGGCACCTGCGCCGACAGCCCGGAGTCACCGCCGAAGATGGCGAACACCGGGCAGCGCACCGCCGACAGGTCCGCCGCGATCGTCGCGCTGCGCGGGATGTCCTCCGCGATCGTGGTGGTCTGCAGGATCTTGTTGGCGGCCTTGGACAGCCGGGCGGTGTGCGCGCCGTGGTTGTCGGCGATCCAGCCGATCACCTCGTCGATCGCCAGCCGGGTCTTGGCGTCGGCGAGCCCGTCGGCCATGTGCCGGGTCCATTCTTCGGTCGGGGGTTCGCCCTCGAGCACGACGACGCTCGCCACCCGGTCGGGCCGCGCGGCGGCCAGCCCGAACGCCACCGAAGCGCCGAAGGAGTTGCCGACGACGTGCACCGGCCGGGTGATGGCACACGCGTCGAGGACCGCGACGAGGTCGTCGACGAACCGCTCGAGGTGGTAGCCGGACGCCGGGCGCGTCGTGCGGCCGTGCCCGCGCAGGTCGTACATCAGCACGTCGAGCCCGCGCGCGGCGAAGTCCGGGCCGAGGGTGAAGTAGTAGCTGGCCAGGCTGTCGGTGAGCAGGCCGTGGACGCAGACCACGATCGGCGCGTCGCCGTCCAGCGGCTCGTCCGGGGTGAGCCGCTGGACGTGCACGTCCAGCTCGCCCGCGCGGATCCGGCTCACGCCGTCGCCCGCAGGGAGGCGACGATGTACCGCACGAGCTCGCCGACCGTCAGCGCGATGATCTCGTCCAGGTCGCGCTCGGCGATGAAGGTCGCGAAGTTGACGCGGTCGCCGTAGTGCTCGCGCAGCTGCCCGGACAGCGCCACGAGGTCGACGCTCTCCAGTTCGAGGTCGTCGTGGAACGTCGTGTCCATGGTGATCTCGGTGTCGTCGAGGCCGTACTCCTCGAGCAGCTCCCGCAGCATTTCGGCGAGCTGGGCGAGCACGGTCACCTCGTTCGCGGCCGTGGTCTCGATGCTCATCCGGCACTCTCCTTCGTCTCTTCGGTCCAGGCGACGACGTAGCGGCGCGGCGGCGCACCAGGGGGGTTCTCGATGTCGGCGCAGCACACGCGGTACTCGCCGCCCGCGACTCGGACGGTCAGTTCTTCCGGGGTCGCCGCGACGACCTCGAAGTCCCGGGGTTCGCCGCGCAGGCCGGTGCCGCGCAGCTTCGCCACGGCCTCCTTCGCCGTCCAGAACCGGGCGAACCACTGCTCCGGGTCGCCGGGCAGGCTCGCGAACAGCGCCAGCTCGCCCGCGCCGAGCGCGGCCTCCACAGTGGACTCCGCGCGCGGCACGACCGCTTCGACGTCGATGCCGCAGCGCCCGTGGCGGGCGATCGCCACGCCGGCTTCCGCGCGGTGCGCCACGGAAATCGTCACCGGCGGCAGCTCCCGGCCGTAGGCGCCGGTCGCGAACGGCCGGCCCGCCTCGTCGTTGCCGATGCGCAGCTCGGCGGGGAACATCTCGGGTTCGCCGCGGGCCCAGAGGAACTGGCGGACCGCGTCCTTGGCCGCGATCCGGCCGAGCAGCCACTGCCGCCGCCCGCGCGGAGGATGGTGTTCGTAGGCGTCGCGTTCGGGGCCGGCGAGGTAGTTGCGCATGATCAGCTCGCGGGTCGCCAGGTCGGGCCACTGCTCGTGCACCAGCGCCCAGCCACCCGGCTGCTCGTGCGACAGCGTCGAGCGTTCGGGCGTGCGGTCGGCCTGGCGGATGTGCGGGGTGCTGTCGAACCGCCGGTCGCGCCAGCCGGTGAACTCGGCCCAGACTTCGCCGCGGTGGACGAGCTGCATGTCCGCTTCGAGGAACTCGTCCGTCAGCCCGGTGATCCGGACCAGGCACTCCAGGCGGTCCCCGGGGGCCGGGTGCGGGCCGTGGAACCGGATTTCGCGCATGGCGACCGGGAAGACGGTGGTCCGCTCGGGCAGCCGGGACATGATCCAGTAGCCGAGCACCTGGCCGACGTTGTCGAGCAGCGCGCCGGGCGCGGCCGGCGTCGTCAGCACGGCACGGACGTGCCGTTCGCCGACGGCGGTCAGCTCGGTGACGCCCCGGAACCGCGGGCCGTGGAACATCCAGCGCTCGTCGTAGAGCTGCGCCGCGGTGGTCTCGGGGACCTGCTCGGCCGACGCCGGGAACCGCCACGGCGCCGGCGCAGCGGGCGGGTGTTCCGGCGCGAGTTCCACGACGGCCTGCGAGTAGCCGGCGATGGCCGCGTGCACCCGGTCGGTGCCCTGCGGCCGGACGCGCACCGGCACGGTGACCGCCGGGACCGCGGTGATCCACTGGCTGAGCCGGACGTCGTGCACGGCGACCGCCTGGCGGCCGGGCGCGGCCCGCTCGGCGAACCGCATCAGGTGGTCGATCACCGTGGTGGCCGGGACGACCGGCCAGCGGTCGCCCGGGTCGGCCTGCGGCGGCTGTTTGAAGAAGCAGTGGTCGAGCAGGTACGGCATCGCCTCGAGCGACACCGTGAGCGTGGTGTCCAGCTCTTGCGGGGCCGGGAGGCGGCGGGCCGGTCCGGCGAGCACGGTGGACGCCAGTTCGGCGGTGTCGGCCAGCAGCGCGGCGAACTCCGCGGCGAGCGGGCCCTTCGCCGCCAGGTCGTCCACAGTGGACCGACGGGTGGCCGGCAGCGCGATCCGCGCGCGGACCTGCTCGTCGAGGGAGATCAGGCGGCCGCCGAGGTCGAGCTTGACCGCCTTCGGCGTCACCGCGCGCTCGCCCGGCAGGCGGGCGAGGTCGGGGTCGAGGCCGTCGGCCCACAGGGCGGTCGCGACCCGGCGCAGCTGCGCCAGGCCGGGGCGCTGCGCCGAGTGCGCCGCCACGACGAGGTGCTCCTCACCGTGCAGGGTGTCACCGACCAGGGAGCCGAGCTGCCCGGCGCCGACCTGGACGAACGCGCGGAACCCGGCGGCGTGCATCGCCTGCACGAGCGGGCGGAACCGCACCGGCCGCAGCAGGTGCCGCACGAACAGTTCCCGGACCTCGGCCTCGGCCGCCGGGTATTCGGAGACCGTGGTCGCGGACCAGAGCGGCAGGGACGGCGGGTGCAGCGTGAAGCGCTCGGCCGCTTCGCGGATCGGCCCCAGGTAGGGCCGCAGCATCGGGGTGTGGAAGCCGGACCGGAACGGCAGCACCTGCGCCACGACGCCCGCGTCCCGGAACCGTCGCACGAGCGCGCCGACCGCCGCTTCCGGGCCGCAGATCATGGCCTGGTTCGGGGAGTTGTCGTGGGAGAGGACGACGTCCGCGCGCCCGGCCAGCTCCTCGAGCACGCGTGGCGCGGGCGCGCCGATCGCGGCGAAGGCGAGCCCGGGGACGACGAGCGCGTCCGGGTCGAACCCGGCGAGGAAGGCGTCGACCTCTTCTTCGGCGTGGACACCGGCCACGGCCATCGCCGTCCACTCGCCCAGGCTGTGCCCGGCGACGGCGTCCGGCGTGACGCCGATCCGGCCGAGCGCCGCGTGCAGCAGCCGGCCCAGTTCGAACACCGCGGCACCCTGCCGGCCGACGTCGCCGACCTCGACGTCCGCGTGCTTCCAGGGCAGGCCGAAGTGGCGGGCGACATCGCCGCAGTTGAGCGTGAGTTCCGATTCCAGGCCGGGGAAGAGGAACGCGATCTTGCCGCCGCCCGGGCCGAGCAGGGGGCGGTCGGCGAACCACACGTCGTTGCGGCCGCGCCAGGGCCGTCCCCGCGTCAAGACCTTCCGAGCCAGGGCGAGCCGCTTCTCCGTCGGGTCGACGACGCCGAGCCGGACCGGCCCGTCGCCGGTTTCCGGCCGGCCGGGCCGGTCGAACGCCTCGCGCAGCGCGTCGAGCGTGGGTGCGGCGAGCCGCAGCACCCGTTCGGGCTCGCGCACCACGACCGGCGTCGCGCGGCCCGGCGCCTGTTCCAGGACGACGTGGGCGTTGATCCCGCCGAAGCCGAACGCGTTGACCCCCGCCCGGCGCACCGGCGCGTCCCACGGCTCGGCGGCGGCCAACGTGGAGAACCGGGTGGCGGCCAGCGCCGGGTGCGGGTCGTCGCAGTGCAGGGTGGGCAGCAGGACGCCGTGGTGGACCGCCAAGGCGGCCTTGACGAGCCCGGCGATCCCGGCCGCGGGCATCGTGTGGCCGATCATCGACTTGACCGAGCCCAGCACGGCGGAGCCGGCGCTGCCGAACACCTCCGCGAGGGTGGTGAGTTCCGCCGCGTCACCGGCCGGGGTCGCGGTGCCGTGGGCCTCGAGCAGGCCGATCGAGTCCGGCGCGGCCGGGTCGAGGCCCGCCGCGGCCCACGCCTGCCGGACGGCCCGGACCTGGCCGCCGGAGTCGGGGCTGGCCAGGCTCGCGGTCCGCCCGTCGGAGGCGACGCCGGTGCCGGTGATCACAGCGTAGACGCGGTCGCCGTCGCGCTGGGCGTCGGCGAGGCGCTTCAGGACGACGATGCCGGTGCCTTCGCCGATCAGCACGCCGTCGGCGTCGCGGTGGAACGGCCGGATCCGCTCGGACGGCGACAGCGCGCCGAGCTGGGTGAACACGCTCCAGAAGGTGATGTCGTGGCAGTGGTGCACGCCCCCGGCGAGGACGACGTCGCACCGGCCGGTGGCCAGTTCCCGCACGGCGTGGTCGACGGCGATCAGCGAGGACGCGCACGCGGCGTCCACCGTGTACGCCGGACCGCGCAGGTCGAGCCGGTTGGCCAGCCGCGACGCGGCCAGGTTCGGCACCAGCCCGATCGCCGACTCGGGCGCCTCCGGGCCCAGCTGGTCGGTGAAGGCCTGCCGGACGGCGTCGAGCCGGTCCGGGTCCAGGTCCGGCAGCAGCTCGCCGAGGGTCCGGACGAGCTGCGTCGCGGTGCGGACGCGCTGGTCGAGCCGGACCAGCCCGGGGGTCAGGTAGCCGCCGCGGCCGAGCACGACCCCGACCTTCGCGCGGTCGGCGGGCAGGCGGTCGGGGCCACCCGCGTCCGCGACCGCTTGTGCCGCGACGCGCAGCGCGATCAGCTGGTCGGGCTCGGTGGCGGGCACGGAGTTCGGCATGATCCCGAAGCCGGTGACGTCCACTTCGGCCAGTTCGTCGACGAACCCGCCGCGCCGGCAGTAGAGCCGGTCGGCCCGGCGCTGCTCGTCCGGCGCGTAGTGCGCGAGGTCCCACTTCCCGGGCGGCACCTCGGTGATCGCGTCGACGCCGCCGGCCAGGTTGCGCCAGTAGCTCGCCAGGTCGGGAGCGCCCGGGAGCAGCACCGACATCCCGACGATCGCCACGCGCACGTCCGTCACCACCCGGACGCGGTGTGGACGACGGCGCCGGTGCCGGCGCGGCCCCACGCCAGCTCGCGCAGCAGGCCGAGGGTGCCCTCCTCCGGATCGATCAGCGCGATGCCGCGGCGGGCGTAGTCGCGCATCAGCTCGGGCGTCACCATGCCGTCGTGCTCGCCGGTCGGCGCCCACGGTCCCCAGTGGACGGTCACCGCGCGCCCGGCGGGCCACCGGTGGCCCAGCGCCTCGAGAGCGTCGTTGGCGGCGGCGTAGTCGGACTGGCCGCGGTTGCCGAGGGCGGCGGCGATGCTGCCGAACAGGACCACGAACGCCGGCTCGTCGGGCAGGTCGGCGGTCGCCTCCAGGAGGGTGCGGGCGCCGTCGACCTTGGTGCCGTACACGCGCTCGAACGACTCCGGCGTCTTCTCGGCGACGAGCTTGTCCTCGATCACGCCGGCCGCGTAGACGATGCCGTCGAGGCGGCCGTGCTCGGCGTGGATCTCCTTGACCGCGCGGTGCACGGCTTCGGCGTCGAGCATGTCGACCGACTGGTAGCGCACCGGGCTGCCGAGGGCTTCGAGCTTGGCCAGGGTCCGGCGGACTTCGCGTTCGCCCCGGATCCGGCGGACCGTCCGTTCGATTTCGGCGGGGCGCTTCAGCCCGGCGGCGATGAGCGCGGCGCGGAGGTCCTCGGTGGTCTTGGCCTGGGGGTGTTCGTCTTCCGCCGCCGGGACCGGCGTCCGTCCGAGGAGTTCGATCCGGCAGCGGGCGGTCGCGGCGAGGGTCGCGGCGAACCGGGCGGTGATGCCCTTGGCGCCCCCGACGAGCAGGACGACCGAGTCGCGGTCCAGCCCGATCGCGGCGGCTTCGGCGGCGCCGTCGCCCGCCGGGCCCGCGCCGCTGCTGCCGAGCGGGCCGAGGTCCTGTTCGTTCATCCGGAAGCCTCTGCGGTGCGGGCCTTCGCGGACGACGACCGGTTCGCGGTCTGTTGTGGACAGTTCTTCGACCAGCGCGGCCGCCTGGACCTCGGGCGTTTCGGCCGGGGACAGCTCGACCACGCGGGTGAGGGTGTCCGGGTATTCGCGGGCGAGGCTGCGGTGGAAGCCGCGCAGGCCTTCGCCGGGCCCGGCGGTGAGCAGCCAGGCGGGCTTCGTCGCGAGAGCGGCCTGGTACTGCGGGAAGGCGGCGGGCAGCACCGGTCCGTCGCCCGGCAGGTGGAGGATCCCGTCGAACCCGGCACGGACCTCGTCGGCGATCTCGGCGGACGCGCCGAGCCCGGTGAGGTGCGCCCGGACGGCCTCGGCGAGCGGGCCGCGGCCCAGAAGCAGGAACTTCCGCCCGGTGACATCGGGGGCTGCGGCGGCGACGAGGTCGGTTTCCGCCATCACCAGGCGTTTCGGCGCCACGATGAGCGGCGCGGGCTCGGCCGGCTCCGAGGTGGCCTTCGGTTCGCTCAACGCACCCAAGGTGGCCTTCGGCTCGGCCGACGCACCCAAAGTGGCCTTCGGGCGGTCGCCGTCGATGAGCTCCGCGATCGCCGCGGCGGTCCGGGCCTTGGCCAGCTCCTCGACGTCGCCTCCGGTGTCGAGGTTCAGGCGGGTGGCCAGTTCCCCGGCGATCTCGGCCCGCTTGATCGAGTCGACGCTCAGGTCGGCTTCCAGATCGAGGTCCGGCTCGATCATCTCCACCGGATAGCCGGTCCGCTCCCCGATCACCGCGACCACCGTCTCCAGCACCGAAGCCGCTTCCGGCTCCGCAGGGGGACGTTCATCGCCGATCAGCCCGGCGATCGCCGCGGCCGTGCGGGCTTTCGCGAACTCCTCCACGTCTCCACCGGCGAGCCCCAAGCGGGACGCCAGCTCGCCCGCGATCTCCGCCCGCTTGATCGAATCCACGCTCAGGTCGGCTTCCAGATCGAGGTCCGGTTCGATCATCTCCACCGGATACCCCGTCCGCTCCCCGATCACCTCGACCACCGTCTCCAGCACCGAGCGCCCCAATGTGGCCTTCGGTGCGCTCAACGCACCCAATGTGGCCTTCGGTGCGTCCAACGCAACCAAGGCCACATTGGGGCGCTTGATGAGCGGTGAGGGGGCTTCGGTGCCGAGGAAGCCCAGGAGCACGTCACGCTGGGCGGCGATCATCTCGCGGCTCGTGCGCAGGAAGTCGGCGACCATCGCCTCCGACGTGGCCGCCTGCGGGGCCGCGGCCGCCACCCCGAACGAGACCCGTTCCGCCGGGCGGAGGGCGCCGGCCGGGATCGTGCCGTCCGCCGTGCGGACCAGGTGGCCGTCGACCGTCCACCCCGGACGCTTCGGGCGGGGCGCGGTGAAGGCGTCGACCGCGTCGCGGCCGCGGAACAGCCAGCTCGTCTCGAGGGTCACCCCGGACACCGCCAGCCGCGCCAGCGCGCCGAGCAAGCCCGGCAGGCCGCGGCGGCCCGGCTGTTCGAACCCGACCGTCCGGTGCGGCCGGTCGCCGAGGATGGCGGCGACCTGCTTCGCCAGCACGGCCCCGGGCCCGGCCTCGACGAACACCCGCGCCCCGGCCGCGTACATCGCCTCGACCTGCTCGACGAACCGGACCGGCGCGCCCAGCTGGGCGGCCAGCTCGCCGCGGATCGCGTCCGGGTCCGCCGGGTAGGGCGCGGCCGTCCGGTTGCCGTACACCGGAACGGCGGGCCGCACGACGCCGATCGCCTCCAGCGCCCGGCCGAACGCCTCCCCCGCCGGCGCCACCAGCGAGCTGTGGAACGCGCACGCGACCTGGATCCGCTTCGCGCCGAGCCCGGCGGCGCGCAGGTGCCCGACGGCGGTCTCGACGTCGGCGGTGGGCCCGGAGATCACGGTCTGCTTGGGCGAGTTGTGGTTGGCCAGGACGACGGCGCCGAGTCCCGCGTCGGCGAGGACCTTCGCGGTTTCCGCGGCGCCCGCCGACACCGCGGCCATCGCGCCCGGGTCGTCCGCCGGTACCGCGTCGAGGATCGCGCCGGCCCGGGCGTGGCTGGCGTGGAGCAGGGCTTCCGGGGTCAGCGCACCGGCCGCGGCCAGCGCCGTCAGCTCGCCGTAGCTGTGCCCGCCCAGCATCGCGGGCCGCACGCCGGCGCGGGTCAGCAGCCGGAACGCCGCCAGCCCGGCCATCCCGAGCGCGGGCTGGGCGACGCGCGTGTCGGTGACCCGCTCGACGAAGTCCCGCCGCGCCGTCTCCCCGAACACCGCCGGGCCGAAGACGACCTCGGCCGTCGGCGGGTCCAGGCGCAGGTACCGCTGCAGCTCGGGGAAGGTGACGAACAGCTCGGCGAACATGCCCGGCTGCTGGCTGCCCTGCCCGGGGAACAGCACCGCGACCTCGCCCGCCACCGCGTCGTCGGCGCGGAACACACCGCGTGCGTCGTGCCCGGCCAGCGCCTGCCGCAGCAGTTCGGTCAGCTCGTCCACAGTGGACGCGACGACGGCGAGCCGCGCCGGGCGTCCCTGCGCCCGCTGGGCCGCCGCCAGCGCCAAATCCCGCAGCCGCCACGGCGAAGCGGCTTCCGAAGCCATGGCGAGCAGCTCCCGCGCCGCCGACTCCGTCGTGAAGGTGAACAGCTCGGCGGGCCACTCGTCCGCGGCCTGCGCGGGCGGCACGCCGTCGTGCGCGCCCAGCACCACGTGGAAGTTGGTGCCGCCGAAGCCGAACGCGCTCACCCCGGCGAGCCGCTCGGCCGGTGGTGCGGTCCACGGCTGCGCGGCCGACTGGAACACGAACGGGCTGGTTTCGGCATCCCACGCCGGGTTCGGTGCCGAAAGGTGCAGCGTCGGCGGTTTGACGCCGGTGTGCACGGCCAGCGCGGCCTTGATCAGCCCGGCCAGGCCCGCGGCGCACTTGGTGTGCCCGATCTGCGACTTCACCGAGCCGATCGTGCACGCGCCCGGCGCGGCGCCGGCCTCGGTGAACACCTTCGTCAGCGTGCCGAGCTCGGTCCGGTCGCCGACGACGGTGCCGGTGCCGTGCGCCTCGACGAGCCCGACGCGCGCGGGCGAGACGCCGGCGTTGCGGTAGGCGCGGGTCAGCGCGGTGTGCTGGCCCTCGGGCCGGGGCGCGGTCAGGCCGAGCGCGCGGCCGTCGGAAGCCGCGCCGACGCCCTTGATCACGGCGTACACCCGGTCGCCGTCGCGTTCGGCGTCGGCGAGGCGCTTGAGGGCGATGCACGCGACGCCTTCGCCGAGCGCGATGCCGTCGGCCGCGCTGTCGAACGTCGCCGATCGCCCGGTCGGCGAGAGCGCGTGCGCCGAAGCGAACAGGAGGTAGTCGTTGATGCCGTTGTGCAGGTCGGCGCCGCCGCAGAGGACGAGGTCGCTGGTGCCCGCGGTCAGTTCCTTGCAGGCGACGTCGACCGCGGTCAGCGAGGAGGCGCACGCGGCGTCGACGGTGTAGTTGGCCCCGCCCAGGTCGAGCCGGTTGGCGATCCGCCCGGCGATCACGTTGGCGAGCACGCCCGGGAAGGAGTCCTCGGTGATCCGCGGCAGCCGTTCGTCCAGTTCGGCCGGCAGTTCGCCCATGTAGGACGGCAGCACCGAGCGAAGCGTCATCGCGTTCGACAGGTCGCTGCCGGCTTCGGCGCCGAAGACGACCGACGTCCGGGCCCGGTCGAACGCGCGGCCGGCGTAGCCCGCGTCGGCCAGCGCGCGGTGCGCGGCCTCCAGGGCCAGCAGCTGCACGGGCTCGATGCTGGCCAGTGACGACGGCGGGATGCCGTACTTCAGCGGGTCGAAGCCGATTTCCGGGAGGAACCCGCCCCAGCGCGACGGCGTCCGCTCGCCTTGGCCTTCGGGGTCGTAGTACAGGGCGGTGTCCCAGCGCTGCGGGGGCACCTCGGTGACCGCGTCGGCGCCGGCCAGGACGTTCGCCCAGAACGCGGCCAGGTCGGGAGCCTGCGGGAACATGCAGGCCATGCCGACGATCGCGATCTCGAGCGGCTCGGGCGCGGGCGGCTCGGCCTCGGTGACACCGAATTCGGCGGCCCGCGCGCGCAGGAACGCGTTCGCGCCTTCGCCCACCGAGTGGTGCAGCTCGGCGATCGTGGTGACGGCCGAGCGCAGCACGGCGACCTCGCCCGCCATGAACATGCCTTCGGCCAGCTGGCGGTCTTCGGCGACGTCCCGCAGCTCGGCACCGACGCGCTCGATGCCCTTGCTCGCCAGGCGGAGCCGGCCGACGTTGAGCGTTTCCAGGTGTTCCCAGGCGTCGCGGCTCGGCACGCCGCGTCCGGCGAGGTCCGCCTTGATCGCGGCGTACTCCTCGGTGAACGGGCTGCGCACGCAGCGGGTGGCGTGGCCCGGCGCGGTTTCGAGGAGGTCGGTCTGCTCGGCTTCGAGGAGCCGGCGCTGGAACAGCGGGAGCACGGCGCCCGCGTCGACGGCCTCGCGGGTGAAGAGGTAGGCGGTGCCCATCAGCACCCCGATCGCCGCCCCGCGCGCGGCCACCGGGGCGGCGAGGGCGGCCACCATCGCGGCCGAGCGTTCGTCGTGGATGCCGCCGGCGAACAGCAGCCGCAGGTCCGCGGCCGCGCCCGGGGTGGCCGCGAGGAAGTCGGCGAGCACGCCGAGCTGGGCCTCCCACAACGGGAAGCTGGTCCGCGGGCCGACGTGGCCGCCGCACTCGGAGCCTTCGAAGACGAACTTGCGCGCGCCCGCCTCGAGGAACTGCTTCAGCAGTCCCGGCGACGGCACGTGGAGGAAGGTGGCGATGCCGGCGTCTTCGAGGGCCGCGGCCTGGGCCGGACGGCCGCCGGCGATGATCGCGTGCGTGGGCCGCAGTTCGCGGATGACCGCCAGCTGCGCGGCCTTGACGTCGTCGGCGGCGAAGCCGAGGACACCGACGCCCCACGGCGCGCCGCCCACGGCCGCGCGGGTCCGTTCCAGCACGTCGCGGGTCTGCTCCGGGCCGGACAGGGCCAGCGCGATGAACGGCAGCGCGCCGCCCGCGGCGACCTCGGCCGCGAAGGCGGGCTGGTCGCTGACCCGGGTCATCGGGCCCTGGGCGACCGGCAGCGCCGTGCCGAGTGCGCGGCTGCCCGCGCTGCCGGGGCCGAGCACCGCGTCCGGCAGGCGCAGGGCCGCGCCGATCGCGTCGGCCAGGCCGCGCACCGCCGCGGTCACCGTGCCCCAGCGGTCCCGGAACCGGGTGGCGAGGAAGACGTCCTGGCCCGCTTCGAGGGGCTCGGTCCCCCGCCGGGCCAGCACGCGGACGCCGTCGGTGACGGTCGTTTCCGAGCCGTCGAGACCGGTGACGGCGGTGGTCAGGGCCGACGGCAGTTCGGCTTCCGGCAGCAGGGCGAGCTGGGTGTCGACGACGACGCCGGCCGCGCCACCCGCGACGGCGGCCGCGGCGGTGTGCGGCCCGATGCCGCCCGCCGCCCACACCGGGACGCCGATGCCGTCGTCGGCGAGCAGGGCCTGCAGCAGCACGAAAGTGCTCAGTTCGCCGATCCGGCCGCCGCATTCGTGCCCGCGGGCGATCAGGCCGCCGGCTCCGGCGGCGACGGCCCGCACGGCCGCCGCGCGCGAGGTGACCTCGGCCAGCACCCGCCGGCCCGGGAAGTCCCGCGGCGTGCCCACGGCGTCTTCGGTCAGCAGCACGGTGGTCACGGCATCGGGCAGGTCCACCGGCCGCGCCAGCCGGACCCCGAACGCCGGGACACCCCATTCCCCCAGCAGCGCGAGCTCGTCCGCGGCCGCGGCGGGCCGGGCCGTCAGGTCGAGCACGCCGAGCCCGCCCCCGCGGGCCGCGGCGGCGACCCCGCGCGCCGACGGCCATCGCAGCGGCGACACGGCGACGACCAGCCCGGCCGGCACGGAGTCGTCTTTCGAGAGACGCATGGGAACTCCCGCTACGCACGAAAGGGTGAAGGGTAACGGGGAGTACTTAAGCGGGTTCCTTCCAAGCCGTCAACAACCCACCGCGATTTCATAGCCGAGGTTCAGAAAATTCGGGATCGACCAGGCCCGCGGCGCAAGAATTTAACGTCGCCGTCACGTTCCCCCCACCCCGGCCGAGCTGCGCGGACCGGTTCCGCGGCGTGGTCCGCCCGGCTTCCGCGGCCGGACGGCACAAGCCATGCCGCCGGGTGGAGGCGGTGCGGTTGCCCGATCCGGACCACGCCGACCGGAGGGTCTCCGGGACACCGCAACCCCGCATGCTTATCCCGCCGGTAAAGCAGGCGTGCGGAAACGTTCGGTTCACGGATTCGACAACGTCGCTCGCCGCCGGTGACGAGCGCCCATTCGTCCCCCTTTTCCGGAGCCACGAAATAATGCGCGGAAGAATGCGCAGCCGAGCCCGCCCCCGCCCACGACGTCCATTGTGGATTGGTCGCGAGACGGGATTCTCGGTGCTCACAAGACCACGAACGGGGACACCGGCGGGCGGCCACGCCCGACCGGGTCCGACCGGCGGTATTCGGGCGGCCACCAGCGGTACGCCGCCGGGCACGCGTGATCGAAATTTTCCACCACCGCGTTACAAGCTTTTCCTGAGAAGAAGCTGAAGACATTTCGCATACTCGGGAGTAGCTCTAGACAGTACGTCTAGACTTGGACTATCCGTCCAGAGGAGGAGGTAGCGGTGGCGTACTGGTACACCGACGAGCGGTCGGGGGCGCGGTACCCCGGTGACCCGCTGCGCTGGCGTGGCGACGACGGCGCCCCGCTCACCGTCGCCGCCCGGCCCGGCCTGCGCCCGGAGGACGTCGACACCGGTGTCCGCTCACTCTGGCGCTACCGGGCCGCGCTGCCCGGCGACCTCCGCCCGGTGTCGCTCGGAGAAGGCTGCACCCCGCTCGTCCCCCGGGAGTGGGACGGCGCCGAGGTCCGGTTCAAGCTGGAGTGGTTCAGCCCGACCGGCAGCTTCAAGGACCGCGGCACCAGCGTCATGGTCTCCGCGCTGGCCGGTGCCGGGGTGCGCGAGCTGCTGGAGGACAGCTCCGGCAACGGCGGCTCGTCGGTGGCGGCCTACAGCGCCGCGGCCGGGATCGCGGCCACCGTCCTGGCTCCGGCGGGGACGTCGCCGGCGAAGGTGCTGCAGACCCGCGCGTACGGCGCGGCCGTCGAGCTGGTGCCGGGCACCCGCGACGACACGGCCGCCGAAGCCGTCCGCCGCTCGGACCGCACCACCTACGCCAGCCACAACTGGCACCCGTTCTTCCTGCAGGGCACCAAGACCCTCGCCTACGAGCTGTGGGAGGACCTCGGCTTCCGCGCGCCGGACGCCATCGTCACGGTGGCCGGCGCGGGCAGCATCGTGCTGGGCTGCGACCTCGGGTTCGGGGAGCTGCTGGCCGCGGGGTCCATCGCGCGGCGCCCGCGCCTGCTCGTCGCGCAGCCGCGGAACTGCTCCCCCGTCGACGCGGTCTTCCATGACCGGGAGCCACCGGAGTTCGCCCCGACCGTCGCCGAGGGGACGGCGATCCGCCGTCCGGTCCGGCTGCCCGAAGTCGTCGCGGCGATCCGGCGCTCGGGCGGCGACACCGCGGCGATCCCCGAAGACGCCATCGCCGCGGCGGCCCGCCGCCTGGCTTCCCTCGGCCTCTACGCGGAGCCGACCAGCGCGACGGCCGCGGCGGCGATCGGCGTCTTCCGCGCGCGGGGTGCCATCCGGCCCGGCGAGACCACGGTGGTCGTGCTCACCGGTTCCGGCCTCAAGGCGGCGGACAAGCTGCGGGAGCTGATCGGATGACCGAGGACGAGCTGCTGCTGCGCGAGGCCGAGAAGATCGCCCACGCCGTCGGCCGGATGTTCCCCGGCCTGTGCGAGGTGGTGCTGCACGACCTGCGCGACCCGGCCCACGCGGTGCGCGCGATCGAAGGCGGCCTGTCCGGCCGCGCGGTGGGCGACCCGGCCACCGAGCTGGGCCTGGCCCGCATCGCCGACCCGGAGTTCCCGGACGTGCTGCAGAACTACCCCAACCGCTTCCCGGACGGCAGGCCCGCGAAGAGCACGTCGATCGGCATCCGCAATGCGGGCGGCGAGTACGTCGCGGCCCTGTGCCTCAACCTCGACGTCTCCCTCCTCGGCTCGGCCGCCCACGCCCTGACCCGCTTGGCCGCCACCGACGAGCCCGCCCCGCTCGCCGAATCCCTGCGCGCCCGGACGGTGGACGAGCTGCGCGCCCTGGTCGAGGACTACGCCACCGCGCGCGGCCACACCCCGCGCAGCCTGCCCGCGAGCGCGAAGAAGGACTTGGTGCGGTCGCTGAAGGAACGGGGGTTCCTGGAGCTGAAGAACGCGGTGGCGGCGCTGACCGACCTGCTCGGGATCTCGCGGGCCAGCGTCTACAACTACCTGCGCTGACGCTAGAAGATCGACCAGCCGGTCAGCGTCGTGAACCGGTCCAGGGCGGCGACGCCGGCGACGGAGTTGCCGCGTGCGTCCAGCCCCGGGCTCCACACGCAGACCGCGCACCGGCCCGGGACGATCGCGAGGACGCCGCCGCCCACGCCGCTCTTGCCCGGCAGGCCGACGCGGTAGGCGAACTCGCCGGCCGCGTCGTACGTGCCGCAGGTCAGCATCACCGCGTTGATCCGCTTCGCCGCGCTCAGCTCGAGCAACCGCGAGCCGTCGTTGCGGACGCCGTGGCGGGCCAGGAACAACGCCGACCGGGCGACGTCGGCGCAGCTCATCGCGATCGAACACTGGCGGACGTACTGGTCCAGCACCGACGGCACCGGGTGGCGCATGTTGCCGTAGGAGGCCATGAAATACGCGAGGGCGCGGTTGCGGTCGGCGTGTCCGGCCTCCGACGCCGCGACCTCGGGGTCCACGGCGATCTCCGCCCGGCCGCTCTCCTGCCGGAGGAAGGCGAGCAGCGCGTCCACCGCGTCACCCTGGCGGGCGAGTTCGTCGGTCACCACCAGCGCGCCCGCATTGATGAACGGGTTGCGCGGAATTCCGTCCTCGTGTTCGAGCTGCACCAGAGAATTGAACGGATCCCCCGACGGTTCGCGGCCCACCCGCGCCCACACGCCGTCGCCGCGGGAAAGCGTCAGCGCGAGGGTGAACACTTTGGACATGCTCTGCACGGAGAACGGGTGCTCCCAGTCGCCGACGCCGTGCACCGCACCGTCCACTTCGGCCACCGCCATGCCGAACCGCCTCGGATCCACCCTGGCCAGCGCGGGAATGTAGTCCGCGACGGCGCCGCGGCCGACCTCGGGCGCGACATCGTCGGCTATCCGGTCCAGCAGCGCCGCGAGATCCACGGCCGTAGCGTAGAAGGCACGCCCGGCCAGGCGGCACCCACCCCGTGTCAAGCCGGAACCGGCGGATCCACTGGTGATCTCTCGCACACCTTAAGTCTTCCTTAGCCGGCTTGGTGACCCGCCGCACACCGCTCTAGCGTCCGATAACCATGGATTCCTCGCTGCTCACCGAAAACGGTGAAAGCTACTCGAAAGCGCTGGGCAACCGCCAGGTGCAGATGATCGCCATCGGCGGCGCGATCGGCGTCGGGCTGTTCCTCGGCGCCGGCGGCAAGCTCCACCAGGTCGGCCCGTCGCTGATCTTCTCCTACGCGATCTGCGGCGTGGCCGCCTACTTCGTGATGCGCGCGCTCGGCGAACTCGTCCTGCACGAGCCCAGTTCCGGCAGCTTCGTCACCTACGCGCGGAAGTTCGTCGGGCCGTGGGCCGGCTTCGCCTCCGGCTGGATGTACTGGGTGAACTGGGCGATGACCGGGATCGCCGAGATCACCGCGGTCGCCATCTACGTCCACAAGTGGCTGCCGGACGTGCCGCAGTGGATCACCGCGCTGATCGCCTTGGGCGTCCTGCTGGCGGTGAACCTGCTGTCGGTCAAGGTGTTCGGCGAGCTGGAGTTCTGGTTCTCGGTGGTCAAGGTGCTGGCCATCGTCGTCTTCCTCGTCGTCGGCGTCGGTCTCGTCCTGACGAGCACCGACATCGGCGGCACGCCCGCCGGCGTGTCCAACCTGACCGGACACAGTGGACTGTTCCCGGCCGGCATCGGCATCGCGCTGATGACGTTGCAGGCGGTCATCTTCGCCTACTCGGCCATCGAGGTCGTCGGCATCGCGGCCGGGGAGACCAAGGACGCGCGCAAGGTGCTGCCGAAGGCGATCAACGGCGTGGTCTGGCGGATCGGCGTGTTCTACGTCGGCTCGGTGCTGCTGCTGGCGATGCTGCTTCCGTGGCCGTTCTACAGCGGCGACGAGAGCCCGTTCGTCACCGTGTTCAGCCGGCTCGGCATCCCGGGCATCGGCGACGTGATGAACGCGGTGGTGCTGACCGCGGCGCTGTCCAGCGTCAACTCCGGCCTCTATTCGACCGGCCGCATCCTGCGCTCGCTGGCCGAGAAGGGCGAAGCGCCGTCGTTCGTCAGCCGGATGAGCAGCCATCAGGTGCCCTACGGCGGCATCCTCTTCACGTCGGTGGCGTACGTGCTCGGCGTGGTGCTGAACTACCTGGTGCCGAAGGAGGCGTTCGACATCGCCATCGCGATCGCGTCCCTCGGCGTGATCAGCACCTGGGCGACGCTGATCTTCTGCCAGCTGCGGCTGCGCCAGGCCGCCCTGCGGGGCGAGCTGGAGCGCCCGTCGTACCGGATGCCGTGGGCGCCCTACAGCGGCTGGGCGACGCTCGCGTTCCTGGCCCTGGTCGTGGTGCTGATGGGCTTTTCGGATGGCGCCGAGAAGATCGCGTTCTATTCGATCCCGGTGCTCGCGGTGGTCCTGGCGGTGGGCTGGCGCTTCGTGAAGCGCCGCGAACGCACCCCGCTGGGGTAGCGGCCGGGCCGTGGGCGGGCATACTCGACGGGTGTCTTCGAGCAGCACGGAACCCCGGCGGGTGACGATCCACGACGTCGCCCGCTCGGCCGGGGTCTCCCGGCAGACGGTGTCGCGGGCGCTGAACGACAAGGGTGAGATCGACGGCTCGACCAAGCAGCGCGTCCTCGACGCCGTCCGCGAGCTCGGGTACCGCCCCAGCCGCTTCGCCCGCGGCCTGGTCCGGCCGGACACCACCACGATCGGCCTCGTCGTGCCGGACCTGCTCAACCCCTTCTTCACCGAGGTCGCCTCCGGCGCGCTGCAGGCGGCCAGGGCCCGCGGCTGGCACGTCGTCGTGCACGACACCGCCGACGACCCCGATCAGGAACTGGCCACGCTGCGGGTGATCGGCACCCAGGTCGACGCGGTCACCGGCTACTTCGGCCGGTCCGACGAGGACCTCGACCGCCTCACCGCCGGGATCCCGGTCGTCCTGATCGGCCGCGAGCCGCACACGCCGCGGTTCAGCGGCATCGTGATCGACGGGGAGGACGGCGTCCGCGAGGCCGTCGCCCACCTCGTCTCGCGCGGGCACCGGCGGATCGGCATGCTCGACGGCAACCCGGCCCCGAGCGTGCGCCGCCAGTGGTTCCTGCGGGCCGCCGCCGGGTGCGGGATCTCGGTGCACCCGGGCTGGATCGCCGCCGGCGCCCAGACCGTCGACGGCGGCGGCACCGCGCTCGCCGGCCTGCTCGCCGCCCACCCCGACGTCACCGCGCTGTTCGCCTTCAACGACGTGATGGCCATCGGCGCCCTGCGCGAGGCCCGCCGGTTCGGCCTGCGCGTGCCCGCCGACCTCGCCGTGATCGGCTTCGACGGGCTCGCCCTCGGCACCCTCGTCGAGCCGGAGCTCTCGAGCGTCGCCATCGACACGCGCGCGGTCGGCGCGCTGGCCGTCGAGCAGGCGGCCCGCCTGGTCACCGGCGCGACACCGCTGGAACCCGCCGAGCTGGTCGTCCACGCCCGCCTCCACCTGCGCGAATCCGCCTGATCCCTTGACACCCGGTCCCACCCCGAAGCACACTGCGAAGCGGTCCGTGAACGTTCACGGGAACGTTCTCGGGCGCCTGCCGAACGCGGAAAGGACCCCATGTCGTACCTCGAAGACCCCGGCCCCGGCCGCGGTTCGCTTCCGCCGCGCGCGGCCTTCACCTCCGACGCGCCCGCGCTGTCGCTGAACGGCACGTGGCGGTTCCGGCTGTCGCCGAGCCTCGCGGCCGCGCCGGCGGGGATCGAAGCCGGGGAGTTCGACGACTCGGCGTGGGACGAGCTGCCGGTGCCGTCGCTGTGGCAGCTGCACGGCCACGGGCGGCCGGCCTACACGAACGTGCCCTACCCGTTCCCGGTCGACCCGCCGCACGTGCCGTCGGACAACCCGACCGGCGATCACCGGCTGCGGTTCGACCTGCCCGCCGGCTGGCCCGCCGGGGCCGCGGTGCTGCGCTTCGACGGCATCGACTCGTGCGGCCGGATCTGGCTCAACGGCACCGAACTCGGCGTCACGCAGGGCAGCAGGCTGCCGTCGGAGTTCGAGGTCGGGCCGCTGCTGCGGCCGGCCGGGAACGTCCTCGTGGTGCGCGTGCACCAGTGGTCGGCGGGCAGCTACCTCGAAGACCAGGACATGTGGTGGCTCTCCGGCATCTTCCGCGCCGTCACCCTGATCGCCCGGCCGGCCGGCGGCATCGGCGACTACTGGGTCCGCGCGGACTACGACCACACCACCGGCCTGGGCACGGTCCGGGTCGAAACCGGCCCGGACGTCGTGCTGGACATCCCCGAGCTGGGCGTCTCCGGGCACCCGGCGGGGGAAGCGCTGGAGCTGCCGGTCGAGCCGTGGAGCGCCGAGACCCCGCGGCTGTACGAGGGCACGCTGGCCACCGCGGCCGAGCGGGTGCCGGTGCGGATCGGGTTCCGGACGGTGCACATCGAGGACGGGCAGCTCAAGGTCAACGGCCGCCCGCTGATGCTGCGCGGGGTGAACCGCCACGAGCACGACCCGCGCACCGGGCGCGTCGTGTCACCGGAGACGGCGCTGGCCGACGTGCTGCTGATGAAGCGGCACAACGTCAACGCGGTCCGGACCAGCCACTACCCGCCCGACCCGGCGTTCCTCGAGCTGTGCGACACCTACGGACTGTGGGTGATCGACGAGTGCGACCTGGAGACCCACGGCTTCGAGCCGCTGGGCTGGGCCGGCAACCCCAGCGCCGACCCGAGCTGGGCCGAGGCGTACCTCGACCGGATGCGGCGCACGGTGGAGCGGGACAAGAACCGGCCCAGCGTGATCCTCTGGTCGCTGGGCAACGAAAGCCACACCGGCGAGAACCTCGCGCGGATGGCCGAATGGGTGCGCCACCGCGACCCGACGCGGCCGGTGCACTACGAAGGCGACCACGACTGCGCCTACGTCGACGTGCACAGCCGGATGTACGCCACGCACGAGGAGGTCGAGCGGATCGGCCGCCGAGAAGACACCAACGAGCGTCGCCGGGACCTGCCGTTCCTGCAGTGCGAATACGGGCACGCGATGGGCAACGGCCCGGGCGGCCTGCTCGAGTACCGCGAGCTGTTCGAGCGGTACCCGAACTGCCAGGGCGGCTTCCTCTGGGAGTGGATCGACCACGGCCTCGCCGCCGAGGGGCACTTCGCCTACGGCGGGGACTTCGGCGAGCCGATCCACGACGGCAACTTCGTCATCGACGGCCTGGTCTTCCCCGATCGGACGCCGTCACCGGGGCTGGCCGAGTTCGCGAAGGTCGTAGAGCCGGTCCGGATCGACGCGGATGCGGCCGGGATCCGGGTGCGCAACCACTACGACTTCGTCAGCACCGGGCACCTCACGTTCACCTGGACGCTGGAGGACGAAGGAACCGTGGTCGCCCAAGGCGTCCTCGACGTGCCGGCCGTCCGATCCGGACAGAGCACTTCGGTCCCGCTCCCCGGGCTGCCCGCGACGAGCGGCGAGTCGTGGTTGACCGTGTCGGCGTCGCTGACGTCGGCGACGGCGTGGGCGCCGGCCGGGCACGTGGTCGGCTGGGGGCAGCTGGCGGTGTCGGCGGCCCCCGCGGCGGCGCCACTCCCCCCGCGCGGGCCGGTGTTCCGCACCGGCGGCCGGCTGGTCCTGGGCGCCGGCGAGTTCGACCCGGTGACGGGCGGCTTGGCGGCCCTCGGCGGGCACGTCGTGGCCGGGCCGCGGCTCGACGTGTGGCGCGCGACGACCGACAACGACCGCGGCACGTTCGCCGGGCGGCCGGTCGCCGACCAGTGGCGCGAAGCCGGGCTGCACCGGATGCAGCACCGGGTGATCACGGTCGACGCCGACGGCGAGGAGCTGGTGGTCCGCACCCGGGTCGCGCCGCCGGCCCAGCCGTTCGGGCTGTTCGCCGACTACACGTGGACGGCGTTCGGCGACCGCCTGCGGCTGCGCGTCGAGGTGACCCCGGACGGCGAGTTCCCCGGCACGCTCCCCCGGCTCGGGCTGGCGATGGCGATCCCGGGCGCGCTCGGCTCGGCGGAGTGGTTCGGCGGCGGCCCGGGCGAGGCGTACCCGGACAGCCGCCAGGCGGCGCGGATCGGCCGGTTTTCCAGCAGCGTCGACGGTCTGCAGACGCCGTACGTCTTCCCGCAGGAGAACGGCAACCGGACGGCGGTCCGCTGGGCTCGCCTGACGGCCCCGGACGGCACGGGCATCCGGGTGGACGGCGAGCCGGTCTTCGACTTCACGGCCCGCCGCTGGACCGCGGCGGCGCTGGAGGAGGCCCGGCACACCGACGACCTGGTGCCGGGCGAGCAGGTCCACCTGACGCTGGACGTGGCCCAGCACGGGCTGGGGACGGCGTCGTGCGGGCCGGGGGTGCTGCCGGGGTACCGGCTGGTGCCGCAGAAGACGGAGTTCACGCTGTGGTTCCGGCCGCTTTCTGGGTGAAAAGGTCCGGAGACGAGACAGGAGCGCTCCGGGGCAGGCCCGCTGCCCTCTCGCACCGAGCAGGGGCGGCGACCTGGGGCGGGTGTCGAGGCACTCGGGTGATGGCGGAAGGTCCGAGTCGCAGCCTCCGAACCGAGCAGCCGGCGACTCGCGGCTCAAGGAGCACCTGTAGGGGTTTCGCTGTGGCCGGCGGCCGGGCGACGAAGCTCACGGCGCTGTACCCCATCGGAATTTCCGCCCGCTCTCATCTCACGAACCAGCAGGAGCGACCACCAGCTCGAGGTCGCGTCCGGGCGACGGGCTCGACTGCGGTGCAACACCGTCGTGCGTCCTCACGAAGACGTGCCGACGATGCCAGTCGTAGTACTTGTCCCGGCCCGGGCTCCACCACGCGCAGACCCGCTCTTCGAGATGTTCGCGCACAAACCCGGCCACGCTGCTCGAGGTCTGGGCCACGCTGCTGATCAAGATCTTTCCGTTGTCGCCGACGGCCACATATCCCCGCTCGAACAGGCTGTCGCAGCCCAAGACGCAGGCGAGCATACCGACGTTGTCGAAGTCCTTGCGCTCGTCTTCGGTGCAGTGCGACCGCTTCTTGATGTGTGCCCCGACCAGAAGAGACGGCGGGAAGTCCCGGCCGCAAAGCCCGCAGGTGTCGCCCGCCAGCTCAACCAGCCGCCGCTTCAGCGCGGGGTGCTCGCGACGCCAGTTGACTGTTCTCACACTATCGGTCGGACCGTCCGGCGCCACCGTCGTCCCGGATGGGCGAGCAAACGCCCGGCATATCTGCAGGAGATTGCTCGTGTCCTGGAGGTTGGAGAGTTCGACCATGTTCTCGGCCTGACGGCCATCGACCACTGTGAAACCCTGGATGAAGGCCTTGTCGTTCCAGCCTAGCGCGGTACGGACCTCCCCGATCGGCAGCGTGATGTCCCGGAGGTTGACCAGGGCGTAAATGAGTTCCCACGTCAGCCCGTTCGGGTCTCTTCCCCAGAGCCGGACCGCAAGGTCCGGGTTGTGGAAGGTGAGAGCGATGTGCCCGGCCATGTATATCTGCTTCTCGCCGTAGAAGAACACTCCGTCACCAGGCAAGAGCTTGCGCCACCTGCTCACGTTACGACCGCTCAACCCGGGCGTCGCTCCCCAGAGCTGGGCCAGGCCCTCCGGATGAATCGCCGTCAACGCGTCGAAGGTCTCCGGCTCGATCAAATCGGCGTGGTCAGCCAAGCGGACCCGGGTGTCGATGGTGTCGCGGAAATGACGAGCCACTTCCCGATCGCTGCGGGCAGCCGGCTGGAGGACGATTCGCATTAGTGTTCCGTTCGCAGCTTGTCGTACTTCACTGCCGTGCCCCTGGCCAGGGCTGCGGGGTACTTCACCTCGTTCAAAGCGATCTTTCCGGTCAGCGCTGCCGCAATGTCGATGCCGAGGACGTCGGCAAGGCGCAGGAGATACGCGAACACGTCCGCGATCTCGTTCTGCACCTCTTGCGCGGTCGCCGGGTCCTCCATGATCCGCGCGGAGTCCTCCGGTGTCAGCCATTGGAAGATCTCCGTCAGCTCGCCCGCTTCGCCCACCAAAGCCATGGCCAAATTCTTGGGCGTGTGGAACTGGTCCCAATCGCGCTCAGAGGCAAACTCGCGAAGACGCCGAGTCAGCTGGTCGAGATCCATGGGAGAAACTCTACCGGCCCGGACGGGTTAACTCGATCAGATGACCCCTCCGCGGCGGCCCGCAGTGCGCGTCGCGGACCGGGTGGGCGTCACACGGAGCTGGGCGAGGCGAGCACGGGCACGGTCGCTTGAGTCTGTCAACGACTGAGGGTTGTCCGTGAAATTGATTCGGACCTATCGAATTCAGCTCCGCAACATCGGCGGGTACAGCACGTCCGCCTTCCCCCGCCGGTAAAGCCGGGCCGGGCGGCCGCCGTCGCGGGTGGTCGTGCGGCCCGTCGGCTCCAGGAGGCCCTCCGCTCCCGTCACCTTGCGGTGGAAGTTGCGGGGGTCGAGCCGGGTGTCCCAGACCAGTTCGTACACCCGGCGCAGCTCCGCGACCGTGAACTCCGGCGCGCAGAACGCCGTCGCCAGCGGGGAGTACTCCAGTTTCGCGCGGGCGCGTTCGACGCCGTCGGCCAGGATGCGGTCGTGGTCGAACGCCAGGCGCTCGGCCCGCAGTGCGCGCACCGGTGCCCAGCGGGCCTCCGCCGCGTCCGTGCCCGCGCGCGGCACCGGCAGGTCCGGCGCCAGCGCGAGGTACGCCACCGTCACCACCCGCATCCGCGGGTCGCGGTCGGGGGCGCCGTAGCCCGCCAGCTGTTCGATGTGGACGGTCCCCGGGGCCAGTCCCGTCTCCTCGGCCAGCTCGCGCCGTGCCGCGTCCGCCAGGTCCTCGTCCTCCCGGACGAACCCGCCCGGCAGTGCCCACTCGCCGAGGTACGGCTCCACGCCCCGGCGCACCAGCAGCGCGCACAGCTCGTCCCCGGTCAGGGTGAGCACGACGAGGTCCACGGTGACGGCGAACGGCGGGTGACCCATGCCACCCACCCTAATCGTCAGCTTGACGATTAGCAAGTCCACCCCATATCGTCACCACGACGATAAGAGGAGGGCTTCATGGCCGACATCAACCGCCGGTTCGGGTTCCGGCACCTGCGCGGTGCGCCCACCGTGCACATCCGGCACTACCGACGCGGCAAGCTCGCGCACGACGGCGTCGGGCTGTCGTTCTGGTACCGGCCGCTGACGGCGGTGGTCTCGGAAGTGCCGGTCGACGACCGCGAGCTGCCGCTGCTGTTCCACGCCCGCACGGCCGACTTCCAGGACGTCACCGTCCAGCTCGCCCTCACCTTCCGGATCGAGGACCCGGCGCTCGCCGCGCAGCGCATCGACTTCTCCATCGACCCGGACACCGGCCGCTGGCGAAGCGATCCCCTGGGGCAGATCAGCGGGCTGCTCACCGAGAACGTCCAGCAGTACGCGGTCGAGGTGCTGACCCGCACGCCGCTCGAACAAGCCCTCGCCGACGGCGTCCGCGCGGTCCGCGACCGGATCCGCGCGGGCCTGGCCGAAGAGGACACGCGGCTCGCGCAGACCGGTTCGGCGGTGCTCGACGTCCGCGTCGTCGCGATCCGGGCCCAGCCCGAGGTCGAGAAGGCGCTCCAGACGACCGCGCGGGAGAAGGTGCAGCAGGAGGCCGACCGGGCGACCTTCGAGCGGCGCGCGCTCGCCGTCGAACGCGAACGCGCGATCAGCGAAAACGAGCTGCAGAGCCAGATCGAGCTGGCCCGCCGGGAGGAGCAGCTGCTCGCCCAGCGCGGCGCGAACGCCCGTCGTCAGGCCGAAGAAGCCTCGGCGGCGAACCGGATCGAGACGGAGGCGCAGGCTTCGCGCGAAGAGCGGCTCACGCAGGTGAAGGCCGATGGCAAGCGGGCGCTCGGCGAAGCGGAAGCGGCGGGCGAGGCGGCCCGGCTGGCGGCGTACCGCGATCTGCCCGAGGGTGTGCTGACCGGGCTGGCGCTGAAGGAACTGGCCGGGAACCTGCCGCGGATCGACAGCCTGGTGCTCACCCCGGACCTGCTCACGCCGCTGCTGACGAAGCTGGGGGTCCGCTCGTGAGCCTCGCCCCGCGGGTCGTGCTCGTCCACCGCCGCACCGAGCTGGCCGAGCTCGTCGCCCGCCACGGCACCCGCGGCCAGGCCGAATTCTTCCTGCGCACCCGCGGTCGCGACCTGGCCGAGGTCACCGCGGCGGACGCGGCCGTGCGCACCGCCCTCGCCGCGGCGTCGGCGGCGATCCCGCTGGACTGGCGCCGCGGCGAGGTCGAACGGGCGGACCTCGACCGGTTCCTGTTCACCCCGGAGGACGTCGTCGTGGTGGTCGGGCAGGACGGCCTGATCGCCAACGTGGCCAAGTACCTCGACGGCCAGCCGGTGATCGGCGTCGCTCCCGGCGAGCCCGGCGTCCTCGTCAAGCATCCGGTCGAGGCGGTCGCGGACCTGGTGCGGTCGGCGAACGACGTCGAACACCGGACGATGGCCGAGCTGACCGCGGACGACGGCCAGCGGCTGCTCGCCCTCAACGAGATCTACCTCGGGCACGCCGGGCACCAGACCGCCCGCTACCGGCTGGGGGTCGGTGGCGGGCGGGCGGAACGCCAGGCGTCGTCGGGCATCCTGGTCGGGACCGGCACCGGGGCGACCGGCTGGTGCGGCTCGGTGTGGCGGGAACGCCGCAGCGGGCTGCCCCTGCCGGCCCCCGGCGAGGCCCGGCTGGTCTGGTTCGTGCGGGAGGCGTGGCCGTCGCCGTCGACCGGGACCACCCGCACCGAAGGCGACTTGACGCGGGCGCCGCTGACGGTCGAGGTCGAATCCGACCGCCTGGTCGCGTTCGGCGACGGGCTCGAGGCCGACACGGTCGCCCTCACCCGCGGCCAGACGGCGACCTTCGCCCCCGCGGCGAAGACCGTCCGCCTGGTGCGGTGACGGAACGGCCGACACGCGTGCTTGAACGGACGACACGCGTGTCTGGAGGGACGACACGGCGGGAGCGGGTCAGGTGCCGTAGCGGGTTTTGACGATCGAGGGGGTGTCTAGGTTGTGGCCTGCGTCCATGCTTTGTGCCAGCCGCAGGTACTGGCCCTCGGCCCACATCAGCGGGCCCGCGCTGCCGGTCGGCCGGCCGAGGCCGAAGCAGCCGACGTCCGCGCGGTCCCAGACCTGCTCGGGCACGAAGTAGCCGCCGTTGGCCGAGTCCGCCATCGACTTCAGGTACACCGCGGCCGAGCGGCCGTTGGCGAGCTCGTACTGGCCGCGCTCCCCCGACAGCACCGGCCACAGCCGCCCGAACCGCTGGGCACCGCCGGCCGGCCAGCCCCCGCAGTTCGCCGTGCTCTCGCCGTAGTTGTCGTGCGGGTAGCGGTGGAAGTAGACGTCGCCGTTCGGCAGCGTGACCTGCATCGCCGAGTTGCCGTCCGACGCGGCGGCCGTCGGCGCGACCGAGTTCGCGATCGTCGCGTCCCCGGCCGGGCGGATGCCGAGCCGCACCAGGTCGAGGAAGCCGAAGTCGGTGACGTCGTGTTCGTAGAAGCAGCCTTCGTCGAAGCAGATGGTCGCGGTGTCGTTCGGGTTGCCGGCGCGGTCGAGGCGCTCGTAGTAGGTGTGGCCGCCCCAGTAGCCGGCCGTCGTGACGGTCCAGCCGGCCAGGGAGTTGCGCCACGAATCCGCGGTGGACTCCCACGTCGACGCGCTCGCCGTGTCGCCGTTCGCCCGCGCGATGGCCCCGGCCGCGATCAGCCCGGCGATCTCCGCGGCCACCGAGGACGGCGACTTGCCGTACTGCTCCTCCCACCGCTCGGTGGTGTCCGGGCCGGTGGAGACGATGTGGTTGGCGGTCGTCTTGACCTTGGCGTAGGTCGAGGCGTCGGTGACGCCGGTCAGCCAGGCCAGCAGGATCGCGTCGGCGTCCTGGTCCAGCTGTTCGCAGCAGCCGAGCTGCTGGGCGCTCGCCCCCGCGACGCCGGACACCGGGCTGTAGCGCGGGAAGGACCCCGCCGGGTACGTCATGCCGTCGCCGGCCGTGGGACTGCCGATCCACTGCGCGTTCCAGAGGAACTGGGCCATCCGCTTGGCCTGCGCGCTGTCGCCCGCGGCCAGGAGCCCGGTGGCTTGCTGGTAGAGGTCACGGCCCCAGACGCGGTGGTAGCCGTCGTTGAGCTGGTCGCCGTTCGTGAAGTTGCCCCAGGGGGTGGCGAGCCCCGCGACGCTCGCGCCCGGGTGCTGTTTGTCTTCGGCGGTCTTCAGGGCCATGGCCGCGACGTAGTAGGCGCGACGCCGTTGCGTGTCCCCGGAAACGCTGGCCGGGGCGAGTTTGAGGGAGTTCACGTAGGAGTTCCAGCCGCTGCGGTAGGAATTGGCCACGGCCGTGAACCCGCTGCTCAGCGAGGCGCTCGCGGTGGACGTGGCGGCCGCCGCCGTGTCGCCGTAGCCTTGTGCGACCGTGAAGGTCGTGTCGGTGCCTACCGGGATCTGTCCACACTGGACGACGTTGCCGGTGCCGGAGATCGTGTCGAACTGGTTGTTCAAGGTTTTGTCGGCGCGGAGGTCGACCAGGCAGTCGCTGGCCGCGCCGCTGTAGCCGTTGTCGTGTGCCGTGAAACCGGTCGAGACGCGGAGCGCGGAGACGACCGTCGTTGCTGTGCCGCCGAAGAGTGTCTCGGTTCCGGCGGCCATCAGGGCGCCGGACGAGTCCCACCAGGCGTTGTCGTTCGCGCCGCCGCCTGCCATCGATGGATTGGCCAGGAGGTACAGCCGGTAGCTTCCGCCGTCGAGGGACTGGAAGTGGGTGTTCGTCAGGAGCGTTGCGCGGGCCGGGTCGGTGACGTAGTCCGTCGTGATGCGGTACTTGCCGCTCTTGGCCGTGTTCGTGATCGTGTACTGGAGGGCCTTCTCGTCGGGCATGGTCACGACGTGGTCTGTGGCGTCGCGCTCCAGGTCTACGAATGTCGCGCCGTCGGTGATGACGAACTGGCGGTCCTGGGTGTTGGGGATGTCCGCTCGGGGGTAGAAGACCTCGGATGTTATGCCGTCCGCGACGGTGAACCAGACTGGGCTGCTCGGGGTTGTGGCGGTGCCCAGGGCGGATTTGTTGCCCGTTGACCAGGAGGCTCCGCTGCCGCAGCAGTCGGTTGCCGTGCCCGTCGCCTGGGCTGTTGCGGGGAGGGCTCCGGCCAGGAGGATTGCTGTTCCGGTGGCGGCCAGGAGTGCTTTCCAGCTGATCATCGGGCCCCTTCGACGGCTCTGTCGGGAGAATATGTTGTGGGCGGCAACATATTGGGCTTGTTTGGGGGTTGGGGGCAATGTCTGATCGGACTGGATCGATTCTGTTGGGTGCTCCTGAGTTGTGGTTGCGGGTCGCCGCTGCTGATGTCTGCGGGCCGAGGCTGCCGCTCTCCGCAACCCCGAAGCCGGATTGTGACTACGGCCGGCGGCGCCGCGTCAAGGCGGGAAAACGTGCCTTGACCCGGCACCACCGGCCGTGTTCTGGCTTCGGATCGGGGTTGCGGGGGGCCTGGGTTCCGAGGGGGTGAGCTCCGCCGGAGGGTCGAGTTTCGAGGGCGGTTGCGGGCTTGGGGAGTGCCTACGCGTCCGCTATGCGGTCCAGCCACTCGGCCAGCAGGGTTCGCTCTGGCTTGGTCAATGCCGTTGCGCCCTCGAGGCCTGCTCGTAGGGCGTTTGCCCGCTCTGGCAGGTCTGATCCCTGTGGCTCTGGTGTTCCGGTCAGGATGCGGGCCAGTACCGTCTCGCGGGCCGTTTCCGAGAGGTCGGGGTCGCGCTGGTCCTCTGGTGTTGCTATTTGCGTCAGGACGACGCCCATCCCCGCCGCGTGCGTCAGCCTTGCCGCTCGCTCCACGCTCACCCTCAGGCGGCCCGCCGCCGCTACTCGCTCGATGATCGCTCGCAGCATCGCCTCCGCTTCGCGGGCTGCCGGCGATGTGCGGCCCGGGCGGGCGTCTCCGTACATCAGCACGTAGAACTCCGGGCGGGACAGCCCGAACTCCTGGTGCAAGTCCCAGCCTCGGCGGAGGTCCTCCACCGGGTCGCCCGTCGAGCCCATCGCGCGCTTGCTCTTCAAGTACTCGTCGAAGCCGTACGCCGCGACCGCGTCGAGGAGGCCGTCCTTGTCTCCGAACAACCTGTACAACGCTGGGGGCTGGACGCCCGCCGCCGCGCTGACCGCTCGGGTCGACAGACCGTCGCGGCCCTCCGCCGCCAGCAGGGCCGCTGCCGCTTCGAGGATGCGGATGCGGGTGTCCACCGCCGTCTTCGTTGCCATGGTTACGATGGTAACAAATCTTGGGTATCAGGTGTTCGGCCCGGGTGGCGGGGCGGGGCTCAGCTGGGCGGCGAGCAGTGGTCGAGCGCCACTCGGTGGGCGAGACGACGCAACAGCGGTGCCGCCTCCGCCATGCAGCGCGCCGGGTCCGGCTCCAGGTCCGTCAGCGCGTACGCGGCCGAGATGCCCGCGTTCGCCAGCTCCGAGGTCGTCAGCCGGCAGCGGCCGGATACCGCGACGCAGGGGATGCCCCGGGCCGCCGCGGCCCGGGCCACTCCCGCCGGGGCCTTGCCGGACAACGTCTGGTCGTCCAGCGATCCCTCGCCCGTGATCACCAGTGCGGTGCCGGCCAGGGCCGCGTCGAAGCCGAGCAGGTCGAGGAGCAGCTCGATGCCGGGCCGCATGCGGGCGTCCAGCAGGGCCATCGCCGCGTAGCCCACTCCCCCGGCCGCTCCGGCGCCCGGGCGGGATGCGAACTCCGGACCCGCGATCGATGCCCAGTGCCGCAGCGCCGCGTCCAGGGTTGGGACGTCTCCGGGGGACGCGCCCTTCTGCGGGCCGTAGACCGCCGCGGCTCCGCTCGGTCCATACAGCGGGTTGTCCACGTCGCTCGCCAGCTCGATGTCCACTTCGGACAGGCGGGGCACCTCCAGCGAGGCGAGCCGGGAAAGGGCCGCGCCACCCGGTGGGAGTTCGCGCCCGGCGTCGTCGAGGAGGCGGGCGCCCAGTGCTGTCAGCATGCCCGCGCCGCCGTCGGTGCAGGCGCTGCCGCCGACGCCCAGGACGATCCGGCGGCAGCCGGCCCGGATGGCCGCCGCGATGACGTCGCCGGTTCCCGCGCTGGTTGCCGTGAGCGGCTGTGGTGGCCCGGGTAGCAGGTGCAGACCGGACGCCTCCGCCAGCTCGACCACCGCGGTTTCTCCGCGCACCGCGTAGGACGCCGTCACCGGCGCCCCCGTCGGCCCGCGGGCCGGGACCCGCACCCGCTCGTACCCGGCGGCGACGGCCGCGTCGACCGTGCCCTCGCCGCCGTCGGCCACCGGGAGGGTGCGGACCACCGCCGCCGGGTGGACGTCGGTGAGGCCCGCGGCCACCGCCGACGCCACCTCGGCCGCGGTCAGCGACCCCTTGAACTTGTCCGGGGCGATCAGGACCTTCACGCGCTCGCCTTGTACGCCCGCCAGTCGCCGATTTCGGTGATGTCCCGCAGGGCCACGTGCGAGGTGTACGGCCGTCGCAGCAGCATCGCGAACGCCGAGCTGCCGTCGGCCAGCTCCACCACCCCCAGCTCCAGCTCGTGCGGTTCGGACGGGAGCACCTTGTCGCGCAAGGCGTCCAGGGAGACGTCGTACACCTCGCCGGTCACCGGCGCGCCGCCGTGCGACACCGGGTACAGCGCCGGGCACTGGTCACCGACCGCGTAGAACCGGTACTTCGGCGCGGTCTTCGTGGTCGCCACGAACGGCGAACCCGCCAAGAGGTGGTGCAGCGGCTCGCCGCGCATGGCGCCGCCGTTGAAGAACATCAAGGCCACGAGAACTCCTTAGCGGAAGAGGGCTTCGACGCCGTCGACGGCGAAGTACACCGCGAACACCAGCGCCAGCAGGGAAAGCAGCCAACCGGCCTCGCGCCACTTGCCGCGCCCGATCTTGATCAGCACGAACGCGATCAGGCCGGCGCCGACGCCGTTGGTGATGGAGTAGGTGAACGGGATCAGCGCGGCCGTCAAGAACACCGGGATCGTGTAGTCCGGGTCGTGCCACGGGATGTTCCGGCACTGCGCGACCATCATGCCGCCGATGACCACCAGCGCGGGCGCGGCCGCCTGGGCCGGGACCACCCCGGCGAGCGGCGTGAACAGCAGCGTCCCGGCGAACAGCAGTCCGGTGACGACGCTCGCGAGGCCCGTCCGGGCGCCTTCGCCGACCCCCGCCGCCGATTCCAGGAACACCGTGTTCGGCGACGAACCCGTGACGCCTCCGGCGATCGCGCCCGCGCCGTCGACCAGCAGGATCCGGCCCATCCGCGGAACTTTTCCGTTCTTCGACAGCCCGGCTTCGTCCGAGACGCTGGTGATCGTGCCCATGGCGTCGAAGAACCCGGAGAGCACCAGCGTGAACAGGAAGACCGTGGTCGCGAGCGCGCCGGCCGACGCGAACCCGCCGAACAGGTCGATGTGGCCGAAGAGCCCGAAGTCGGGTGCCGCGACGACGTGGTCGGGCAAGGCGGGGGTGGTCAGGCCCCAGCCGCCGACGCCGAACACCTGATGCAGCACCACGGCGAACACGGTCGCCACCCCGATGCTGATCAGGACCGCGCCCGGGACCTTACGGGCCATCAGCACGACCATCAGCAGCAGGCCGAAGCAGAACACCACGATCGGCCAGCCGTGCAGGTGCCCGCTCGCCCCGAGGCGCACCGGGACCGTGGTCTGCGCCGCGTCCGGCATGCGGGTCACGAACCCGGCGCTGACCAGGCCGACCAGGGCGATGTAGAGCCCGATCCCGACGGTGATCGCCATCTTGAGCGGCCTGGGGATGGCGTTCATGATCCGCTCGCGGACGCCGCTGACCGCCATCAGCACGATGCACACGCCTTCGAGCACGACCAGCCCGAACGCCTGCGCCCACGTCATCGACGGCGCCATCTGGAAGGCGACGATGCCGTTGATGCCCAAGCCGGCGGCCAGCGCGAGGGGCGCGTTGCCCACGAGTCCCATGAGGACGGTCATCACCGCGGCGGCCAGCGCGGTCGCCGTGGTCACCTGGGCGGCCGAGAGCCGGGCGCCGGTGATGTCGGCGGAGGCGCCGAGGATGAGCGGGTTCAACAGCACGATGTAGGCCATCGCGACGAACGTGGTGACGCCGCCGCGAACTTCGCGGCCGATCGTGCTCTGCCGGGCCCTCAGCTCGAAGAGCTTGTCGAGCAGCGAACGACGCTGAGGTGGTTCGGGTACTTCGCCGAGTTCGGATTCCTGGATCTCTACCTGGGTCATGCGTCCTGCCCTTGCCGGTGGGTGTGCTCGGCCAGGCCAAGGCACAGCGCCGTGCCTGGGCGAGCGGGACGTTCGATTCGGTTGTGCTCCGGTCAGCTGGCCTTGTGGGTCAGTAAGCGGTGGGTCAGTAGTCGGTGCGGTCGCTCTTGTCGAGCCAAGCCGCGAACGGCGCGAAACCGTCCTTTGCGGACAGTCGCGTCACGGGAACGGTCCACGTTTCCCGAGGACGGTCGAAGAGTTCGTAGAAGGCGCGGTCGTCGAAGCCGGCCTTGGCCGCGTCGTCGCGGTCGGCGGCGAAGAGGACCTTGTCCACCCGGGCCCACAGCGCCGAGGACAGGCACATCGGGCACGGCTCGCAGCTGGAGACGAGCACGCAACCGTCCAGCTTGAACGTGCCCAGCTCCTGGCAGGCCGCGCGGATCGCGACCACCTCCGCGTGCGCGGTCGGGTCGAGGTTCGCGGTGACGCGGTTGACGCCGGTCGAGACGACCTTGCCGTCCTGCACGATCAGCGCGCCGAACGGGCCACCGCCGTTCTCGACGTTCTGGGTGGCGATCCGGACGGCTTCGTCGAGCCACTCCTGCTCGACGGAAACGGACGTGGTCATCTCAGACTCCGGTGATGTGCTCGGGGCGGATCGGAACGCGCGGCAGCTCGAGGCCGGTGGCCGCGCGGATGGCGTTGGCGATCGCCGGCGTCGCCGAGATCGTGGGCGGTTCGCCGACGCCACGGACACCGTAGGGCGCGTGCGGGTCGGGGCGTTCGAGGACGTCGACGCGCATCGGCGGCATGTCGAGGATGGTCGGGATGAGGTAGTCGGTGAACGACGGGTTCCGCACCTTCCCGTCCTGGACCAGGATCTCCTCCATCACGGCGAGGCCGAGGCCCTGCGCCGAGCCGCCCTGGATCTGGGCGACGACGGCGTCGGGGTTCATCGCCTTGCCGACGTCCTGGGCGCAGTCGAGCTGCACCACCTTGACCAGGCCGAGGTCGAGGTCGACGTCGACCACCGCGCGGTGGGCCGAGAAGCCGTACTGCACGTGGGCGTCGCCCTGGCCGGTTTCGGGGTCGAGCGGGTAGGTCGGCCGGTGGTGGAACTCGCGGGTCTCCTCGATCGCGGTGTCGCCGAGCAGCTCGGCCAGGTCGGCGACGACTTCGCCGTCGGCCGCGACCACCTTCCCGCCGGTGAGGGACATGCCTTCGGCGGAGACACCGAGCCGGGCGCAGACCGCGTCGGCGACCGCACGGCAGGCGTTGCGGACCGCGCCGCCGGTGACGTAGGTCTGCCGCGACGCCGAACTGGAGCCGGCGTCGCCGACGCTCGTGTCGGCCGGGTGCACGCTGACCCGCGTCACGCCCAGCTCGGTGCGGGCGATCTGCTGCTGCAGCGTCACCAGGCCCTGGCCGACCTCGGCCGCCGCGGTATGGACCATCGCCACCGGCTCGCCGCCGAGCACCTCCAGGCGGACCCGGGCGGTCGAGTAGTCGTCGAGGCCTTCGGCGTAGGAGATGTTCTTGATCGTCACGCCGTAGCCCACCCCGCGGACGACACCTTCGCCGTGAGTGGTGTTGGACGCTCCGCCGGGCAGCTCGCGGATGTCGCGGTCACCGGTGAGCTCCGGCGGGAGAGGCAGGTCGCGGACCCGCTGCACCAGCTCCGCCACCGGCGCCGGGAAGTCGACGACCTGGCCGGTGACCACAGTGGACCCTTCGCTCAGGGCGTTGCGGATCCGCAGCTCCGCCGGATCCAGGTCCAAAGCGGCCGCGAGCTTGTCCATTTGGGACTCGTAGGCGTAGGTCGGCTGCACCGCGCCGAGGCCGCGCATCGCGCCGCAGGTCGGGTTGTTGGTGTAGACGCCCCAGCCCTCGATGTGCGCGTTCGGGACGTCGTAGGGGCCGACGCTCAGCGTGGTGCCGTTGCCGACCACGACCGGGGTCTTGGACGCGTACGCGCCGCCGTCGAAGTACAGCTTCGCGCGGACGTAGACGAGCTTGCCGTCGCGGGTGGCGCCGTGCTCGTAGTACATCTTCGCCGGGTGGCGGTGGACGTGCCCGAAGAACGACTCCAGGCGGTTGTAGCTCATCTTCACCGGGCGGCCGGTGCGCAGGGCCAGCATGCACGAGTGGATCTGCATGGACAGGTCCTCGCGGCCGCCGAACGCCCCGCCGACCCCCGAGAGGGTCAGCCGGACCTTGTCCAGGGGCAGGCCGAGGGCCTTCGCCGTCTGACGCTGGTCGACGTGCAGCCACTGGGTGGCCAGGTAGAGGTCGACACCGCCGTCCTCGGCCGGCACCGCGAGCCCCGACTCGGGGCCGAGGAACGCCTGGTCCTGCATGCCGATCTCGTACACGCCGGACACGACGACGTCCGCGGTCGCCGTCGGGTCGCCCTTGACGATCCGCTGGTGGCGCACCAGGTTCCCGCCGGGGTGCAGCTTCGGCAGGGTGTCGTCGTGCGCGGCTCGCTCCGGGTCGGTGATCGGCTCGAGGACGTCGTACTCGACGACGATCTCCTTGAGCGCCTGCCGCGCGATCTCCGGGTGGTCGGCGGCCAGGATCGCGATCGGTTCGCCCTGGTAACGGACCAGGCCCTCGGCCAGCGCCGGGGTGTCCTGGTACTTCAGGCCGTAGACGTTCTCGCCCGGTACGTCCTCGTGCGTGAGCACCGCGTGCACGCCGGGCTGGGCCAGCGCGCGGGAGACGTCGAGGCGGACGATCCGGGCGTGCGGATGCGGGCTGCGCAGGGTGGCGCCCCACAGCATGTCCTCGTGCCACAGGTCCGAGGAGTAGGCGAACTCGCCACGCACCTTGAGCGTGCCGTCCGGGCGCAGCGGGCTCTCGCCGATGCCGCCGGCGATCGTGTCGTGCAGCTCCTGCGGGGAGCGGGCCGGGGCGCTCATCGGACGGCCTTCTTCGCGGCGGCGTCACGGACGGCGTCGAGGATCTTCTCGTACCCGGTGCAGCGGCAGAGGTTGCCGGCGAGGGCCTCGCGGATCTCGACGTCGCTGGGGTCGGGGACGCGCTCGATCAGGTCGTGCGCGGCGACCAGCAGGCCGGGCGTGCAGAAGCCGCACTGGACGGCGCCGCGCTCGACGAACGCCTCCTGCACCGGGTCGAGGGCGTCCCCGTCGGCCAGCCCTTCGACCGTGACGACGTCGCGGCCCTCGGCCTGCCCGGCCGCGACCAGGCACGCGCACGCCGGCACGCCGTCGAGGTAGACCGTGCAGGAGCCGCATTCGCCCTGCTCACAGGCGTTCTTCGAGCCTGGCAGCCCGAGCCGCTCGCGCAGCACGTAGAGCAGGCTTTCGCCTTCCCAGACGTTGTCCGCCCGGCGGTGCTCGCCGTTGACGGTGACGTTCACGCGCACTTCGCGCTCCCTTCGCAGTATTCGCTCCAGGCCCAGGTCAACGTGCGCCGCGCCATCACGCTCAACGCGTGACGCCGGTAGGCCGCGCTCCCCCGGACGTCGTCGATCGGCGAGGCGGCCGACGCGACCAGTTCGCCGAAGCGACGTTTCACGGAGTCGGTCAGCGCCCGGGGCGAGTCCCAGTCCAGCTCGCCGGCCAGGAACTCCTCGGCGTCGAGGGCCCGGCGCGGGGTGGGCGCGGCCGAGCCGACGCCGGTGCCCACCCGCTTCTCCGACGGGTGCAGGGCCAGGCCGAAGGCAGCCACGGCGATGACCATGGCGTTGCGGGTGCCGATCTTGCTGAACTGCTGGGGTCCGCCGGCCGGGGCCAGCAGCACGGCCGTGATCAGCTCGTCCGGCTCCAGGACGTTCCGCTTGACGCCGGTGTAGAAGTCCTTCGCCGCGACCACCCGGGTGCCGCGGACCGAGGCGATCTCGACCTCGGCGTCCGCGGCCAGCAGGGCCGGGTGCGAGTCCCCCGCGGGCGAGGCCGCGCCGAGGTTGCCGCCCACCGAGCCGCGATTGCGGATCTGCGGGGAGCCGACGGTCCGCGCGGCCATCGCCAGGCCGGGCAGCTTCGTGCCCAGCTCGGTGATGATCCGGGCGTAGGGCACGGCCGCGCCGATCCGGATCCGGCCGCCGTCGGCGCCGTGCTCGTGGAGCTCGGCGACGCGGCCGAGGTCGAGGAGCGACTCCGGGCGGCGGTGGTCGAAGTTGAGCTCGACCATCACGTCCGTGCCGCCGGCGATCGGGACCGCACCGGGGTTCGCGGCCTTCGCGGCGAGCGCGTCGGCCAGCGAGGCGGGTCGGAGGAATTCCACTGTGGACGTCCTTTCGGGGCTGCTTCGTGAAGAAGTACACACGCTCGGGTGTGGCTCCGACCACGGCTAAACCCCTGAAAGACGGGTGAATTTACGGCCCGGGTTTGTACTTTCCGACAACCGCCCGGCCGAGCGCGCGGAAAGGCCGCCGTACGAGGTCAGGTCTCGTACGGCGGCCGTGGTCACGCGGGGGTTACGCGAGTTCGAACTCCTTCACGGCGTCGAGGGCGGCGCCCATGGCGGCGTTGCCCTCGCGCTCGATCATGATCTCGACCAGGACCGGGCGGCTGGTGCGCTCGGCTTCCTTGCGCGCCCATTCCAGGGACGTGCGGATCTCCCCCGGCTCGTGCACGCGGGTGCCGGAGCAGCCGTAGGCCTCCATGATCTTCACGTTGTCCGTGCCGATCGAGTCGTAGTGGATGTCGACCTCGAAGTTCATCTCGTAGCCGGTCTCGGCCTGCCGGATGAGCCCGAGGTACTCGTTGTTCAGCATGATCAGCACGAACCCGACGTCGTACTGGGCGGCCACCGCCAGCTCCTCGACCAGGAACTGGAACGAGTAGTCGCCGACCACGCCGACGACCTCGGCTTCGGGACGCGCCTTCTTGACGCCGATCGCGGCCGGGATCTCCCAGCCGAGCGGGCCGGCCTGGCCACACACCTGGTAGTGGCGCGGCTTGTGCACCTGCTGGAACTGGCCCGACCAGATCTGGTAGAGCCCGATCGCGGTGACGAAGTAGGTGTCCTCGCCGAAGGTTTCGTTGATCTCCTTGAACACCCGGGGCGCCTTGATCGGCAGGCTGTCGAAGTCGTCCCGCCGGGGCAGCGCCTGCTTCAGCTCCGCGATCCGGGCGACCCAGGCCCGCCTTTCCGGAACCTCGCGCTTCTCCAGGGCCGCCAGCAGCGCGTCGAGGAACTCCCGCGTGTCCGAGACGATCCCGAGGTCGGGACCGAACACCTTGCCCAGCTGCGTGGGCTCGATGTCGACGTGGATGAACTTCCGCTCGCCGCGGTAGACCGACAGCTCGCCGGTGTGCCGGTCGCCGAACCGGGCGCCCAGCGCGAGCACGAGGTCGGCCTCGAGGAAGGCCGCGTTCGCCCAGCGCTGCGAGGTCTGGATGCCGGCCATCCCGGCGAACAGCTCGTGGTCCTCGGGGAAGCTGCCCTTGCCCATCAGCGTCACCTGCACCGGGACGTCCAGCCGCTCGGCCGCGGCCCGCAGCTGCTCGCTCGCCTCGCCGAGGACGACCCCGCCACCGGCCAGGATCAGCGGGCGCTCGGCTTGGAGGAGCATCTCGAGGGCGCGCTCGACCCGCGCCGGCGCGGGCTTGACGGCCGTGACCGGCAGCGGCGAGTCGATCGAGGAGTCCCACTCGATGTCCTGCCTCTGGACGTCGATCGGCAGGTCGATGAGCACCGGACCCGGGCGGCCGGACCGGGCGATCCGGAACGCCTCGCGGAAGATCCACGGGAGCTGCGCGGCCTCCTTGACCTGCACCGCCCACTTGGTCACCGGCTTGGCGATCTCGACGATGTCGACGGCCTGGAAGGCCTCCTGGTGCAGTTTGGTGGTCGCCGCCTGGCCGGTGATGCAGATCATCGGGATCGAGTCCGCGTGCGCGGTGTAGAGCCCGGTGATCATGTTCGTCCCGGCCGGCCCGGACGTGCCGATGGCGACGCCGACGTTGCCGTTCGTCCTCGCCCAGCCGTCGGCCATGTGCGTCGCGCCCTCTTCGTGACGGACGATCAGGTGCTCGATCGCCCGGCCTTGTAGGGCGTTATACAGCGGGAGGATCGCGGCGCCGGGGCAACCGAAGACGGTGTCGACGCCTTCGCTTTCCAGGACGTCGACGACCGCCTGCATCGCGGGGATTCTGGGCATGTCACACCTCCGCCGGGACGCGGCCCGACAACTGTTCGACGACCTTCAGCAAGGCCGAGTGGTCCAGGGAGCCGTACCCCATGGCGCGGCCGGCGGCGACGAGCTGGGCGACCAGCCCGGTGAGCGGGAGCGCGACGTCGGCCTGCCGGGCGGCGGCCAGCGCGATCCCCATGTCCTTGTGATGCAGGTCGATCCGGAACCCGGGGGCGAACCGGCGGTCCACCATGGACTGCCGCTTGAGCTCGAGGATCCGGCTGCCGGCGAGGCCGCCGGCGAGCACGTCGAGGCCCGTGGCCGCGTCCACACCGGACGCTTCGAGCAGCACGATCGCCTCCGCCACGAGACCGTAGATCCCGCCCACGACGAGCTGGTTCGCGGCCTTGACGACCTGGCCGGCGCCGTGCGGCCCGACGTGCACGACGGTCTTGCCGACCGCGTCCAGGACCGGCTTGGCGGCCTCGAAGTCTTCTTCGCGGCCACCGACCATGATGGACAGCGACGCCTGTTCGGCGCCGGCCTGCCCGCCCGAGACGGGGGCGTCGAGCACGCGGATCTTCTTGTCCCGCGCGGCTTCCGCGACCGCGATCGACGTCTCGGGCCGGATGGTGCTCATGTCGATCAGGAGCGTCCCGGGCCCGGCGGTGTCGAGGACGCCACCGGCGGCCAGCACCACCTCTTCGACGTGCGGGTGGTTCGGCAGCATCGTGATCACGACGTCCGCGCCGGCCACGGCGTCGGCCACGTCGCGGGCCGCCCGCCCGCCGGCGGCTTCGAGCTTCTCCCCCGCGGCCGCGGCGACGTCGTAGCCGCTGACGTCGTGGCCGGCCGCGACCAGGTGCGCGGCCATCGGGGCGCCCATCACGCCCAGTCCGATGAATCCCAGTTTCATGCTCGTCCCCTTCGGGTTTTCGGCAGCCAGCTCAGCGACGTGACGGTGTCGGGTTCCGGGACGTACTCGATCCCGACGAACCCCGCGTAACCCGCGTTCTGGAGCCTCGCGAGGTACCCGTCGAGGTCCAGCTCGCCGGTGCCGGGCTGGTGTCGGCCGGGCGCGTCGGCGATCTGCACGTGCCCGATCCGCGGTGTGTGCACCGTGACCAGGGTGTCCAGGTCGTCTCCGTTGACTGCCAGGTGGTAGAGGTCGGCCAGCAGCCGCACGTTTTCGCGCCCGAGGTCGTCGAGCACGGCCACGGCGTCCGCGGCGGTCTTGAGCGGATAGCGGTCCGCTCCGGAGAGGGGCTCCAGGACCAGCTGCGCACCGATCCGCGCGGCGGCGTCGGCGGCCTTGTCCAGGTGCACGCGGGCCAGGTCGTCCTGCTTGGCCGGGTCTTCGCCGTCGAGCCGGTTGCCGTAGAGCGCGTTGAAACTGCGGCACCCGGTGCGTTCGGCGATCCCGAGGGCGACGACGAGGCTGTCGGCGAACTCGGCCTCGCGGCCGATCCACGAGACCAGGCCGCGCTCCCCCACCGCCATGTCGCCGGCGTAGAAGTTCAGCCCGCGCAGGCGAACCCCGTCCAGGCTCCGCACGAACGCGGCCACCTCGTCGCGCGCGGGGACCGCGGTGTCGAACGGCCACCAGTACTCGACGTCGGTGAACCCGGCGTCCCGCGCGGCGGCGGCCCGCTCGAGGAGGGGGACCTCCTTGAACAGGATCGACAGGTTGGCGACGTACGGCAGGGAGTGGCCCTCTTCAGGCATCGCGACCTCGAATTTCGCTATCCGGAATTTTTCTTTCGCATATCGAGAATAGCTGGTCCGCGGGCTCGAGGTCAACGGCGCGCGGACGCCACTGCGGTAGGTTCGGCCGGTCCGGGTTGCCGAGAGGAAGTGAGCGATGCGAGTCGTCCTCGATGGGAAGACCATCCGGTCCGAACGGGACCTGCACGACCAGCTGGCCGGCCCGCTCGACTTCGGGCCGTACTACGGCCGGAACCTCGACGCCCTCTGGGATCGGCTCTACCGGGACGTCGCCCGGCCCGTGGAGCTGGTGTGGGAAGACGCCGCCACCAGCGCGGAGCACCTCGGCGAGGAGCGGTACGGACGCATCGCCGCGCTCCTCGTCAAGGTGATGGAGAGCGACGCGGCGGATCCGCCGGAGAAGCGGTTCACCGTCCGGTTCGCCTGAACCACGGTCGGTGCCGCTACCGGTTCTGCACGTGCTGCCAGCCGAAGCGGCCCTTGATGCAGAGGTTCCCGTGCGTCACCGAACTCTCGTGCGGGGAGGTCACCTTCACGATCTCGTTGTCCTGGACGTGCAGCGTCAGGGTGCAGCCGACCCCGCAGAACGTGCAGATCGTGGACGTGGCCGTCTGGCGGGACTCGTCCCACGTGCCGTCTTCGCGCTTGTCGTACTCACGCTTGAAGCTCAGCGCCCCGGTCGGGCAGACCTCGACGCAGTTGCCGCAGTAGACGCAGGCGCTGTCCGGCAGCGGGTTCGAGAACTCCGTCGAGATCCGGGCGTCGAAGCCGCGGCCGGCCACGGTGATCGCGAACGAGTTCTGCCACTGGTCGCCGCAGGCGTCGACGCACTTGTAGCAGAGGATGCACTTCCCGTAGTCCCGGACGTACAGCTCGTTGTCGACCAGGGCCGGCTGGGCGACGGTGGCGGCGTCCGGGCCGAAGCGGCCGGGATCGGCGCCGGTTTCCGCCACCCACTCCGCGACGCCCGGCGTGGTCGACAGGTCCGTGGCCGACGCCAGGAGTTCCAGCACCACCTTGCGGCTGGTCCGGGTCCGCTCGGATTCGGTGTGGACCACCATCCCCGGCTCGGCCTTGCGCGAACACGACGGCACGAGCGTCCGCGTGCCCTCCACCTCGACCATGCAGACGCGGCACGCGTTCGCCGGTTCGAGGGTGTCGCCGTAGCAGAGCGTCGGGATGTCCTTGCCCGCCGCTGTACACGCGTCGAGGATCGTCGAGCCCTCCGGCACCCGAACCGTCTGTCCGTCCACAGTGAACTCGACGAGCCGCTTGGGCATCCCGATGTCCACGATGGTCATGGCTCCTCCACGGGAAAACGTGTGTCGTCGCTGGTCATTGCAGCGCTCCCAGCCGGTCGATGGCGGATTCGATGGCGTTCCACGCGGTCTGGCCGAGCCCGCAGATCGACGAGTCCCGCATGACCCCGCCGACCTCGCGCAGCAGCGGCCGCTCCTCCGAACCGGCCGCGAGGACCCGCCGGATCGCCTCTTCCTGCCGCACGGTCCCGATCCGGCAGGGGACGCACTGGCCGCACGACTCGTCGCGGAAGAACTCCGCGATCCGCAGCAGGAACCCACCCAAGTCGGCGAGGTCGTCCAGGACCAGGACGACGCCCGAGCCGAGCGTCGTCTTCGCCGCCCGCGCGTCCTCGAACGTCAGCGGCAGATCCAGTTCGTCCGGACGGACGAACCCACCGGCGGCCCCGCCCAGCAGCACCGCGCGCAGCGAGCGGCCCCCGGGCACTCCCCCGGCCAGGGCGAGCAGCTCCCGCAGCGTCGCCCCGAACGGCACCTCGTAGACACCGGGCCGTGCGACGTTGCCGGACAGGCAGAACAGCTTCGGCCCGGCCGACGCCTCCGTGCCGATGGCCCGGTACGCGGCCGCGCCTTCGGTGAGGATCAGCGGCACGTTGACCAGCGTCTCGACGTTGTTCACCACGGTCGGCTTGCCGAACAGGCCCTGTTCGACCGGGAACGGCGGCTTCGTGCGAGGCTCGCCGCGGAAGCCCTCGATCGAGTTGAAGATCGCGGTCTCCTCGCCGCAGATGTACGCACCCGCGCCGCGCCGGATCTCGATGTCGAACGAGAAACCCTCGTGCCCCATCACATCCACGCCGAGGAACCCGCGCTCGCGGCAGACGTCCAGCGCGTTCCGCAGCAGCCGCAGCGCCCGCGGGTACTCGCCACGCAGGTAGACGTACCCCTGGCGGGCACCGATCGCGAACGCGGCGATCGTCATCGCCTCGACGAGGGCGAACGGGTCGCCTTCGAGCAGCACCCGGTCCTTGAACGTGCCGGGTTCGCTCTCGTCGGCGTTGCACACCAGGTAGTGCGGCGCGGCGGGCTGGCCGGCCGCGCCGGCCCACTTGCGCCCGGTCGGGAACGCCGCGCCGCCGCGGCCGAGCAGCCCGGAATCGGTGACCTCGCGGATCACCGCGGCCTGGCCCATGCGGAGAGCGTTCCGCAGGGCTGCGTAGCCGCCGGTAGCGCGGTATTCGTCCAAACTGGACGGATCGACGACGCCGACCCGGCGCAGCAGCCGCAGCCCGTCCTTCTGGTGGATCACCGGCGGCGCGCCCTCGGCGGCCGCCGGCGCCCGGCCCGCGGCGAGGACGGCCGAGGCACCGGTGGCCGGGGCGAGCAGCTCGGTCGTCGCCGGGTCGCCGGCCTGGAACGTCAGCGCCGCGGGGGCCCGTTCGCAGACGCCGAGGCACGGGCCGCGCAGCCACGTGACCCCGCCGCGTGCCTTCCCCGCGGCGCCGACGTGCTCGATGAGGACGTCGCACACCGTCTCGGCGCCGGTGAGCCGGCAGGCCAGGTCGGTGCACACGTGCACCACCCGCTCCGGGCGCTCCTCCAGCGCGAACAGCGAGTAGAAGCTCGCGACGCCGTACGCGTCGGCGGGCGGCACGTGCAGTGTCTCGCAGATGAGGTTCAGCGCGCCCTGGCTGATCCAGCCGACCCGGTCGTTGACGGCGTGCAGGGCGGGGAGCAGCTGGTCACGGCCGCCGCCGGCGAACCCGGCGACCGCCGCCCGTTCTTCGTGCGACGCGATCGCGTCCAGCAGTTTGAGGTCCACTTCAGACCTCGGCCGGGATCTTGTCGACGCGGATGGCCGCCGCTTTGTACTCCGCGGTGCCGGCGATCGGGCAGGTCGCCTCGATGGTGATGACGTTGACGTCGACCTCGTCCGGGAAGTGGAAGGTCATGAACGCCAGCCCGGGCTTCAGCCCCTTGTCCAGCCGTACGGGCGCGACGATCTCGCCGCGCCGGGACGAGATCCGGACCAGCTCGTCGGGTTCGACGCCGAGGGCGCGAGCGTCCTCGGGGCAGAGGTCGAGGGTCTCCCCCTGCCGCAGCGGGGACGGGAACCCGCCGGACTGGACGCCGGTGTTGTAGGAGTCCAGCCGCCGCCCGGTGGTGAGCCGGATCGGGAACTCCTCGGTGAGCAGGTCGACCGGCGGGCTGTGCTCGATGACCGTGAACGGCGCCGGCCGGCCGCGTTCGGCCGGGTCCCCGGCCCACAGCCGGGCGTGCAGGAACGTCGGCTCGAGGGTGTCCTCGGCGTAGCACGGCCATTGGATGCCGCCGAGCTCTTCCAGGCGCGCGTACGACATCCCGGCGTGCATCGGCGACAGCGACCGCAGCTCGTCCCAGACCTCTTCGCCGCCGGTGTAGTGCCAGTCGTGGCCGAGCCGGCGGGCCAGCTCCGACAGCAGTTCGATGTCGTCCCGCGCGCCGTCCGGCGGCTCGAGGGCCTTGCGGACGCGCTGGACCCGCCGTTCGGAGTTGGTGAAGGTGCCGTCGCTCTCGCACCAGGCCGCCGTCGCCGGCAGCACGACGTCGGCCAGCTGGGCGGTCTTGGTGAGGAAGATGTCCTGGACGACCAGGTGGTCGACGTTGGCCAGCCGCTTGATCGTGTGCTCGCAGTCCGCTTCGGACTGCACGGGGTTTTCGCCGATGATGTACACGCAGGTCAGCTCGCCGCGTTCCATCGCGTCGAGCATTTGCGTGAGGTTCAGGCCGTGGTGCGGCGGGATCGACGAGCCCCACGCGCTGTCGAACTTCGCGCGGACGCCGGCGTCGAGGACGTCCTGGAAGCCGGGGAGCCGGTCCGGGATGGCACCCATGTCGCCGCCGCCCTGGACGTTGTTCTGCCCGCGCAGCGGGTTCAGCCCGGCGCCGTAGCGGCCGACCTGCCCGGCCAGCAGGGCCAGGTTGATCAGCGCCAGCACGTTGTCGGTGCCGTTGTGGTGCTCGGTGATGCCGAGGGTCCACGAGAGCTGGGCGCGGTCGGCGCGGGCGTAGGTGTGGGCGAGTTCGCGGATCAGCCCGGCCGGGACACCGGTGGTCTTCTCCGCGGCTTCGAGCGTCCACGGCTCGACCGACGCGGCGAACTCGGCGAACCCCTCGGTGGCCCGCTCGACGAACGTGGTGTTCACGAGTCCGGAGTGGATGATCTCCCGCGCGATGGCGTGGGCCAGGGGGATGTCGGTGCCGACCTCGAGCTGCAGCTGCCGGTGCGCCCAGCTCCCGGTACTGGTCCGCCGCGGGTCGACCACGAAGAGCTTCGCTCCCTTGTGGACGGCCTTGAGCACGTGGTGGAAGAAGATCGGGTGCGCCTCCCGCGGGTTGCCACCCCAGATCACGATGACGTCGGCGTCCTCGATCTCCTGGTAGGACGACGTGCCGCCGCCGCTGCCGAACACCCTCGCCAGGCCGGCGACACTCGGCGCGTGGCAGGTGCGGTTGCACGAGTCGACGTTGTTCGTGCCGATCACCGCGCGGGTGAACTTCTGGGCGACGAAATTCATCTCGTTGGTGGCGCGGGCGCACGAGAACATCCCGAACGCCTCGGGCCCCTTTCCGGCGAGGGTGCGGCGGATCCCGGCGGCGGCCCGGTCGAGGGCTTCGGCCCAGGTGGCCGGCCGCAGCACGCCGGAATCGCGGACCAGGGGTTGGGTGAGCCGGACGTACGGCTCGGTGTTCCTGCGCTTCACGGTGACCTCCGGTCAGTGCGACCCGACGGGGACTTTGCTGGTGTGGTCGAGCAGGGAAACGGCGGCGTGGACGTACCGCAGGGCCGGCGCGGGCACGCCGGTGAGGCCGGCCAGCTCGACGACCGCGCCGATGATCGCGTCGATCTCGAGCGGCTTGCCCGCTTCCAGGTCCTGCAGCATCGACGTCTTGTGGTGGCCGACGCGCCGGGCGCCGTCGATGCGCTTCTCGACCGAGATCTCCGGGTCGGCGCCGGCCGCGCGGGCGATGGCGAGGGTCTCGCTCATCATCGTGGCGACGAGCTCGCGGGTGTCCTCGTGCTCGCACATCTGGGCCATGGTCGCCCGGGTCAGCGCCGAGAGCGGGTTGAAGGCGACGTTGCCCATGAGCTTGATCCAGATGTCGTTGCGCAGGTCGGGTTCGACCGGCGCCTTGAGCCCACCGGCGATCATCGCCGCGCTGAGCACCTTGGCGCGCGCCGAGAGTTCGCCGCCGGGCTCGCCGAGGGAGAACCGGGTGCCCTCCAGGTGCCGGACGACGCCCGGCTCCTCGATGACCGTCGAGCAGTACACGACGCAGCCGATCGCCCGGTGCAGTTCCAGCACCGCGGTCACCGAGCCGCCGGGGTCGACGGTCTCGACCCGCCGCCCTTCGAGCGGATGCCCCCGCAGGCCGTGGAAGTACCACCACGGGATGCCGTTCTGCGCGGCCACGATCGCCGTCTCCGGGCCGAGCAGCGGCGCGAGCAGCTCGCCGCACGAAGCGTAGGAGTTGGCCTTCAGGCCGAGGAACACGAAGTCGGCTTCGCCCACCTCGGCGGGGTCGTCCGTGACGTGGGGGTGGGCCGTGAAGTCACCGCGGGGGCTCAGCACGCGGACGCCGTGCTCGCGCATCGCCGCGAGGTGGGCCCGGCGGGCGATCAGGTGCACCTCGGTCCCGCCGCGGTGCAGCGCGGCCCCGACGTAGGCGCCGATCGCCCCGGCCCCGAGAACAGCCACCTTCATGATGTGCCTCCCTGGTCCTGCGCATCATTGCATACAGTATCCTGGATCCACTATCGAAACCAGTCTTCGCCCCGCGATCACACAGGCGGCGCAGTTGAAAGCGACAATTCAGACACCGCAGGTAACGTCCTCCGGCCGCGACTGATCCACATCGACCCAAAACCGGCACCAGCGGGTGAGTTGTGGGATTTTGCATACCAAAACCTGTATCCTGGAGGCAGATCACCGCTTTCCTCTCCGACTCGAGGTGTCCCGTGAGCCAGCCCGCTTCCCCGCTGCCCGACCGCGGCCCGACCGGTCGCCGCACGGCCAAGGGCTCGCTCAGCTCGACCGCCGCCAAGCGCGTCGAGCGGCCCGCGCCGCTGCGCCAGGTCGTCTACGAAGCGCTCGCCGAGCTGATCATCAACCGCACCCTCGAACCCGGGCAGCACCTGGTGGAGGCCGACCTCGCCGAATACCTCGGCGTGAGCAGGCAGCCGGTCCGGGAAGCGCTGCAGCGGCTGCAGAGCGAAGGCTGGGTCGACCTCCGCCCCGCGCAGGGCGCCTTCGTGCACCTGCCCACCGACGAGGAGGCCGACCAGCTGCTGAGCGTCCGCAGTGTGCTGGAGACCCACTCCGCGAAGCTCGCCGCCGGCAACGCGACCCCGGAAGACATCGACCGGCTTTGGGAACTGCAGAAAGCCGGGCTCACGGCGCTCAAAGCCGAGGACACCGAAGGCCTCGTCGCCGCCAACGCCGCCCTGCACGCGTTCATCACCCAGCTGTCGGGGAACGCCGTGCTGGCGGAGCTGATCGGCCTGGTCGACCGCCGGGTCCGGTGGTACTACACGCCGATCGCCCGGCCCCGTGGGCGGGACGCGTGGAACGAGCACGAGGAGCTGATCACCGCGATCGCCATGGAGGACGGGGAGCTGGCCGAGAAGATCATGGGCAAGCACACCGAACGGACCCGCCAGGCCTACCACGAACGTCCGGAGGCTCCCCGATCCTGATTGAGGCAGGACCGGGGAGCAGGTAACCGGATCAGCCGCCCGCCGCGGCGGACGGGCGTGCCACCAGCTCGGTTTCGGCGAGCTGGTGGCGCGGCCGGCCCGGCTGGCGCAGGAACAGCGTCAGCACCGCCGAAAGCACCGCGATGCACCCGGCCAGGACGTACGCGCCGGTGTAGCCCCACGCGCTGATCACCCCCGCGGCGAGCCCGCCGCCGCCGACCCCACCGACCAGCTTCGCGCTGTAGACCAGGCCGTAGTTCGACGCGTTGTTGTTCTCGCCGAAGTAGTCCGGCACGAGCGCGGCGAACAGCGGGTAGAACGCGCCACCACCGAAGCCGGTCAGGAACGCGAACACCATGAACAGCACCAGGTTGTGCGTGTTCCCCGCGTACAGCACGCCGAACTGCGCGCCGGCGGCGATCAGCAGCACGATCGTCAGCGTCTGGCGCCGGCCGAGCTTGTCCGACGCCCAGCCGACGACCGCGCGACCCGTGCCGTTGACGATCGCCAGCACGCCGGCCGACGAAGCCGCGACGAACGCGCCGAAGTGACTTTCCTTGGCGAAGGGCACCTGGAAGTTGATGCCGAACAGCGAAACCCCGCCGATGATCACCAGGCAGACCCACATCAGCGGGAGCATGCCGGTCCGGATCGCTTCCACCGGCGTGAACTGGCGGACCGCGGGCGGGTTCTTGGCCAGGGTCTGTACGCCGGCCTTGCCCTTCGCCCAGGTGAGCGGGTCGACCTCCTTCGGCCACCAGCTCTTCGGCGGGTCCTTGAACAGGAACCCGCACACGCCGACGACGATCAGCATGTACAGGCCGATGCCGTCCAGCACCCCGGTGACGTTCTCGTGCCCGAGGAACGCGCTGAACAGGTAGATGAACGGCACCGAGCCGTAGGCGAAGCCGCCGTTCACGAACCCGGTGCGCGCGCCGCGCTTCTCCGGGTACCACTTGCCGACCATGTTGATGCAGGTCGCGTACACGAGCCCGGCGCCGGTGCCGCCGAGGACCGAGTACCCGATGAACGCCAGCGTGAGGTTCCCGCTGTGCGCGATGGTGAAGTAGCCGATTCCGCTGCACACGGCACCGGCCAGCATCGCCGTCTTCGCCGAGACGACGTTGCGCTCTCTGAGCCGGCCGGCCGGGAACGCCACCCCTGCCTGGAACACCGCCCAGACGCTCGCCAGCCAGAACGCGTCGGACAGCGTCCAGCCGTACTTCTCCTCGAGGGTGCCTTCGACGGCGCCCCAGCCGTACTCGAACACGCTGACCGCCATCATGGCGATCCAGGGCAGCCAGACCATGAAACTGCGGGAGCGCCCCATGATGTCGTGCGGTGACTCCCCTATCCGGTACACCCGTCCGTTCTCGTCAGTGATCTCCTGGTATGTAGCTGCGGTCATGAGAGTTCTCCTTCGTCAGCGTTGACTCAGGTTCGAAAGCAGGCCCGCGGCCCGCGCCCAGCGGTACTTCGCGCCGAGCACCGCCACGGGCTTCTCGGTCGTGTACGGGTACGCGACGACGCCGCGGTCGTACAAGTAGTCGCTCGCCTCCTCGACTTCGACGTCACCGGACAGGGACGCGACAACGGGCTTGTGGATCCCCTTCGCGCGGTACTCCGCGACCACCTCGGCGACCAGTTCCGCGAACACCATCGGCGGGGTGACGATGGTGTGCCAGTAGCCCAGGATCAGGGCGTGGATGCGATCGTCCTCGAGGCCCAGCGCGATCGTGTTGCGGTAGGTCGAGGGTGGCTCGCCGCCGGTGATGTCCACCGGGTTGCCGGCCGCGCCGAAGGGCGGGATGAACTTCCGGAACGCCGTGTCGAGGTCCGGCGGGATCGCCATCAGGTCGAGCCCGTTGTCGACGCAGGCGTCCGACAGCAGCACGCCCGAGCCACCCGCGCCGGTGATGATGACGACGTTCTCCCCCTGCGGCGTGGGCAGCAGCGGGATACCGCGGGCGTATTCGAGCATGTCGTTCAGCCCCGGGGCCCGGATCACGCCGCTCTGGCGCAGGATGTCGTCGTAGACCTTGTCGTCGCCGGCCAGCGCGCCGGTGTGCGAGCTCGCCGCTTTGGCGCCCTGGGACGTCCGGCCGGCCTTGAGTACCACGACCGGCTTCCGCCGCGAGACCCGCTTCGCCGTCTCCGCGAACGCCCGGCCGTCCTTGAGGTCCTCGAGGTGCATGGCGATGAGCTCGGTGTGGTCGTCGTGCTCGAAGAAGGTGAGCAGGTCGTCTTCGTCGATGTCGGCCTTGTTGCCGACCCCGACGATCGAGGAGACACCCATCTTCGCCGACCGGCTGAAGCCGAGGATCGCCATCCCGATGCCACCGCTCTGCGACGAGAGGGCGACGCCGCCCTTGACGTCGTACGGTGTGCAAAATGTCGCCGACAGGTTTTCCGGCGTGTAGTAGTAGCCGTAGATGTTGGGTCCGAGGATGCGCACGCCGTGCTTGCGGGCGATCGCGACGACCTCGTCCTGCAGCTCGATGTTGCCGGTTTCGCCGAAGCCGGACGGGATGAGGATCGCGCCGGCCACGCCCTTCCGGCCGGCCTCTTCGAGGGCCGCGGGCACGAACTTCGCCGGGATGGCGAAGACCGCGACGTCGACGTCGCCGGGTACGTCGGTGATGCTCGCGTAGGCCTTGCGGTCGAGGATCTCGGCGGCCTTGGGGTTGATCGGGTGGATTTCCCCCGCGTAACCGCCGTCGACCAGGTTCTTCAGCACCGAGTTGCCGATCTTGCCGGCTTCGGCCGACGCGCCGATGACGGCGACCGACGCCGGTTTCATGATCCGGTTCATCGAGGCGAGGATCTCCTCCTGGGTGAACCGCACCGGCTCCTTCGCCGCCGCCGGGTCGACCAGGATCCGGACGTCGACCGCGGTGGCTCCGCCCGCCGTGGCCAGCACCGGGTTGAGGTCCACTTCGGACAGCTGCGGGAAGTCCGCGACCAGCTGCCCGAGCCCGGTGATCACGGCCGCCAGCGCGTCGCGGTCGACCGGATCCGCACCGCGGACGCCGCGCAGGATTTCGGCGGCCTGGATACCGTCGATCATCGACAGCGCTTCCGCCGTGCTCGTCGGCGCGAGCCGGAAGGTGACGTCCTTGAGCACCTCGACCAGGATGCCGCCGAGACCGAACGCGACGATCTTGCCGAACGTCGGGTCGGTGACCGAGCCGATGATCACCTCCTGGCCCTCGGTGAGCATCTGCTGCACCTGGACGCCGAGGATCTTCGCGCCGGCGTCGTACGCCTTCGCGTTCTCGACGATTTTCTCGAAGCCCGCCTTCACCGCTTCGGCGTCCCTCACACCGACGAGCACGCCGCCGGCCTCGGTCTTGTGCAGGATGTCCGGCGAGACGATCTTGAGCACCACCGGCAGCCCGATGTCCCCCGCGTGGGCCACGGCCTCTTCGGCCGTCGTGGCCAGCCGCTCGGCGGGAGTCGGGATACCGTAGGCCTCGCACACCGCACGCCCCTCGGGCGCGGTCAGTGACGACCGGCCTTCGGCGGCCGCGTGCTCGAGGATCTGTTCGACCGCCGCGCGATCAACCACGTCAGATCACCCCCGCCGCGCGGAACTTGTCGAGGTCCGCCTCACCGTAGCCGAGCTCGGCCAGTACCTCGTCGTTGTGCTCCCCGAGCAGCGGCGGCCGTTCGATCTCCACCGGGGAGTCGGACAGCTTGAGCGGGCAGCCGACGGTCTTGAAGGTGCCGCGCTCCGGGTGCGGGACCTCGACGACCGAGCCGAGCTCGGCGAGGGTCTCGTCCTCGATCAGTTCCTTCGTGGACAGGATCGGACCGCACGGGATGTTGCAGGCGTTGAGCTTCTCCATCACTTCCCACTTCGTGTGCTTTTCGGTCCACTCCTCGACCAGCGCGAACATCTTGTCCAGTTTGGACAGCCGGACCTCGGGCGTGGCCCACGCCGGGTCGTCGGCCAGCTCGGCCTTGCCGATCAGCCGCGCCAGCGGCGCCCAGCCGGGTGGCTGGACGATCACGTAGATGTAGTCGTTCGGCCCCCCGGGCGCGCACTTGACCGCCCAGCCGGGCTGGCCACCTCCGGAGGCGTTGCCCGAGCGCGGGACTTCGTCGCCGAACTGGTCGTTCGGGTACTCCCCCAGCGGACCGTGGGCCAGCCGCTGCTGGTCGCGCAGCTTGACCCGGCACAGGTTGAGCACGGCGTCCTGCATGGCGACCTGGACGCGCTGGCCGCGGCCGGTGGAAGTCCGCTGGTACAGCGCGGCGAGGATGGCGGCCACCAGGTGGATGCCGGTGCCGGAGTCGCCGATCTGCGCGCCGGTCGCGGTCGGCGGCCCATCCTCGAAGCCGGTGGTGCTCATCGCGCCGCCCATGGCCTGCGCGACCACCTCGTAGGCCTTGAAGTCGGCGTAGCGGCCGGGGCCGAACCCCTTGATCGAGGCGTAGACCAGCCGCGGGTTGAGCGCGGCCAGCTTCTCCCACGGGTAGCCGAACCGGTCGACCACGCCCGGGCCGAAGTTCTCCACCAGGACGTCCACCCCGGACACGAGCTTCTCGAAGACTTCCTTGCCCTCGGCGCTCTTCATGTTGAGCGTGATGCTGCGCTTGTTGGCGTTCAGCATCGTGAAGTAGAGGCTGTCCACGCCGGGCAGGTCGCGCAGCTGCCCGCGGGTGATGTCGCCGCGGCCGGGGGTTTCCAGCTTGATCACGTCCGCGCCGAGCCAGGCGAGCAGCTGCGTCGACGACGGACCGGATTGCACGTGCGTCATGTCGAGGACGCGGACGCCCTCCAGTGCCTTGCCCATGCCTTGGCCTCCGCTCACTTGTACATGGTCTGGTTCATGGTTCCGGGGGCGTACACGTCGGGATCGACCCAGACGTTGATCAGCGACGGCTTGCCGGACTCCCGCGCCCGCAGCAGCGCCGGCCCGATATCGGCCGGGTCGCGGACCTCCTCGCCGTGGCCGCCGAGCATCCGCGCGAACTCGTCGTAGCGGACGTCGCCCAGGGTGTTGCCGACGCGCTCGCGCGGCAGGCCGTACTTCGCGGCCTGGCCGTAGCGGATCTGGTTCATCGACGAGTTGTTGCCGACGATCCCGACGAACGGCAGGTCGAACCGCACGAGCGTCTCGAAGTCCCAGCCGGTGAGGCTGAAGGCGCCGTCGCCGAAGAGGGCGACGACTTCCTTGTCCGGGCGCGCGTGTTTCGCGGCCAGGACGAACGGGATGCCGACGCCGAGTGTCCCGAGTGGACCGGGGTCCATCCAGTGGCCGGGCGACTTGGGCTGCACGACCTGGCCGGAGAAGGTGACGATGTCGCCGCCGTCGCCGATGTAGATCGAGTCCTCGGTGAGGAACTCGTTGATCTCGTGGACCAGCCGGTACGGGTGGATCGGGCGCGCGTCGGAGAGCTGCAGCGGCAGCCGCTTCCGCTTCGCCTTTTCCTCCACGGCCTGGAGTTCTTCGAGCCACGCCTTGCGGCCGACGGCGCCGTTGTCGGTGCGGCCGGACGCGGCCTCGGCGACGGCGGCGAGGACCTGGCCCGCGTCGCCGACGATGCCGAGATCGATGTCGCGGTTCTTGCCGACCGTGCGGTAGTCGAGGTCGATCTGGACGACGGCGGCGTCCTTCGACAGCCGCTTGCCGTAGCCCATCCGGAAGTCGAACGGGGTGCCGACGATGACGATGACGTCGGCGTTGTCGAACGCGTACCGGCGGGAGAGCTGGAAGTGGTGCGGGTCGCCCGGCGGCAGCGTGCCGCGGCCGGCGCCGTTCATGTACGCCGGGATGTTCAGCGTCCGGACGAGCTCGGTCGCCGGCCCGGTCGCCCGGGTGGTCCAGACCTGGCTGCCGAGCAGGATGGCCGGCTTCTTGGCGTGCACCAGCAGGTCGGCGAGCTTCTCGACGTCGGCGGGGTCGCCCGCGTTCTTCGTCGACGCCCGGTAGCGGCCGGCTTCGGGAATGCGGGCCTGGTCCAGCGGCACGCGCGCGTCCAGGACGTCACGCGGGATCTCCAGGAAGGACGGTCCGGGTGCGCCGGCGTAGGCCTCGCGGAAGGCCATGCTCACGAGGTCGGCCACGCGGGCGGTGTGCGGGACGGTGGCGGCGAACTTGGTGATCGGCGTCATCATGTCCACGTGCGGGAGGTCCTGCAGGGACCCCATCTTGTGCTGGGTCAGCGCGCCCTGGCCGCCGATCAGCAGCATCGGGCTCTCGGCGCGCAGCGCGTTGGCGACCCCGGTGACGGCGTCGGTGGTGCCCGGCCCGGCGGTGACCACCGCGCAGCCGGGCTTGCCGGTGATCCGCGCGTAACCGTCGGCCGCGTGCGCCGCGACCTGTTCGTGCCGGACGTCGATGACCTCGATGCCTTCGTCGACGCAACCGTCGTAGATGTCGATGATGTGGCCGCCGCACAGGGTGAAGATCGTGTCGACCCCTTCGGCCTTCAGCGCCTTGGCCACCAGGTGGCCGCCGGAAATTTCCGCAGGCGCGGGCTCGGCGCCGTTCGTCGCTGCGGCACTCTCCCCCGTGGTGGTGCCGGTCGTGGTCAGCGCCATGGCTCAACTCCTCTGGTCCGCCACCGGATTTCTCTTGTCCGGCGGTGCGTGTCGCCTCTTCTTCCATCGGCTGAGTTCCGAGGTCAGCGGCCCCTTCGCGGCAGACTGTAGATTGCATACCGTATGGGGTAGGCATATAGTCACTCTTCAAGCAGCCCGTGTCCAGGGCCATCCGCAGGGTTTTTCCGGACTCGAAACCGGCCCCCGCGGACCACCACTCCACGCCCTTCGCCCGGCCCCGTCGCGGAAAGGACGCTCCCCCATGGACCTGTTCGAACACGAAGCCCGCGAGCTCTTCGAAAAGCACGGCGTACCGGTCCCCCGCGGCCGGGTCGCCGCCGATCCGGCCGCGGCCCGGTCCGCCGCGGCCGCCCTCGACGGGCCGGTGGTGGTCAAGGCCCAGGTGAAGACGGGCGGGCGCGGCAAAGCGGGCGGCGTCCGCGTGGTGAGCACGGCCGACGACGCCGAGCAGGCCGCCGACGACATCCTCGGCATGGACATCAAGGGCCACACCGTGCACCGCGTCCTGGTGACCGAAGCGAGCGAGATCGCGGACGAGTACTACCTCTCGTTCCTGCTCGACCGCGCCGGGCGGACGTTCCTCGCCATGGCGTCGGCCGAAGGCGGCATGGACATCGAAGAAGTCGCGGCGACCCGGCCGGACGCCCTGGTCCGGGTGCCGGTGGATCCGCTGGCCGGGGTCGACGCGACGGCCGTCGCGGCCGCGTTCCCCGCCGACGTCTGTGCCGAAGTCGCCGGGGTCGTCGAGAAGCTGTGGGAGGTGTTCGCCGCCGAGGACTGCACGCTCGTCGAGGTCAATCCGCTGGCGCTCACCGCGACCGGAATCGTCGCGCTGGACGGCAAGATCACCTTGGACGACAACGCGTCATTCCGCCGTTCCTCGTCGTTCGACGACACTTCGGACGGTGATCCGCTCGAGCGCGAGGCCCGTGCGAATGGCCTCAACTACGTCAAGCTCGACGGCGACATCGGCGTGATCGGCAACGGCGCCGGGCTGGTGATGTCCACTTTGGACGTGGTGGCGGCGGCCGCGGCAGAGGCGGGCGCGCGGGGGCCGGCGAACTTCCTCGACATCGGCGGCGGGGCGTCGGCGCAGGTGATGGTCGACGGGCTGACCGTGATCCTCGGCGACCCGCAGGTGCGCAGCGTGTTCGTCAACGTCTTCGGCGGCATCACCGCGTGCGACGCCGTGGCGACCGGGATCGTGCGGTCGCTCGAGATCCTCGGAGCACGCGCTACGAAGCCGCTGGTGGTCCGGCTCGACGGGAACAACGTCGCCGAAGGCAGGCGGATCCTCGCCGAAGCCGCCCTTCCCCTGGTCACCGTGGTGGCCACCATGGACGACGCCGCCCGCGAGGCGGCGAAGCTCGCGATCGCGGAGGTCTGAGCCGTGGCCATCTTCCTGGACGAGAACAGCCGGATCGTCGTTTCGGGCATCACCGGCTCCGAAGGCGCGAAGCACACGCGCCGGATGCTGGCCGCCGGGACGAACGTCGTCGGCGGCGTCAACCCCCGCAAGGCCGGGCAGCAGGTGGAGCTTTCCGGTCGTTCGCTGCCGGTGTTCGGCAGTGTCGCGGACTCGATGGCGGCGACCGGCGCGGACGTCTGCGTGCTGTTCGTGCCGCCGCCGTTCGTCGCCGGCGCCGTGGTCGAAGCGGTGGACGCCGGGATCGGGCTCGCGGTGGTGATCACCGAAGGCGTCCCGGTGCACGACAGCGCGCGGCTGTGGGCGCACGCCGTCGCGGCCGGCGGGCGGACCCGGATCATCGGCCCGAACTGCCCGGGCCTCATCTCCCCCGGCCGGGCGAACGCCGGGATCATCCCGGCCGACATCACCGGGCCGGGGCGGATCGGCCTGGTGTCGAAGTCCGGCACGCTGACCTACCAGCTCATGCACGAGCTGCGCGACATCGGGTTTTCGACCTGCGTGGGCATCGGCGGCGACCCGATCATCGGGACCACGCACATCGACGCGGTCGAGGCGTTCGAAAAGGACCCGGAGACCGACCTGATCGTGCTGATCGGCGAAATCGGCGGCGACGCCGAGGAACGGGCCGCGGAGTTCGTGCGCGCCAACGTGTCGAAGCCGGTCGTCGGGTACGTGGCCGGCTTCACGGCCCCGGAAGGCAAGACGATGGGCCACGCGGGCGCGATCGTGTCGGGCTCGGCGGGAACGGCCGCGGCGAAGAAGGCGGCCCTGGAAGGCGCGGGAATCCGGGTCGGGCGCACGCCGAGCGAGACGGCGGCGCTGGCCCGCGAGGTCCTCGCCCGGTGATGGAGCTGCGCCAGCTGGCGGTGGTGGTGGCGGTCGCCGAGGAAGGTGGCTTCACGGCGGCCGCGCAGCGCCTGCGGACGGTCCAGTCGACGGTGTCCACGGTGGTCCGGGCGCTGGAGCGGGACCTGGGCACACCGCTGTTCCACCGCACGACGCACCGGGTGGTCCTGACCCCGGCGGGCGAGGCGTTCGTCCCGGCGGCACGGGCGGCCCTCGAGGCGGCCGAGCGAGCCCGGGCGGCGGTGTCCCCGGTGACCGGCCGGGTCCGGCTCGGGGTGTGCCCGGGTTTGCTGACGGACCTGCACCGGACGCTGGCCCGGCTGCGCCACACGCACCCGGGACTGACGTTGGAAGTCCGCCAGCTGCGGCCGGAGCGGATGCGGTGCGAGGTGACGGAGTCCACTGTGGATGTGGCGCTGACGCTGCTCCCCGGCGGCGGCGCGGCAGGCCCGGCGCCCGGAGGTGAACACCCCGGGTCTGTAGCTGAACCGGCGACGACCGCTCGCGCGGAAAGCTGCCCCACAGCCACGCATCTCCCCGCACCCCGCACCCCCACCCCCGCCGACGAACCGGTCCCGATCACCACACCCGGCGACTCACGCTCTGCCTCCGCCGAACCGGTCGCCACGCCCCTCGGCGCCGACCAGCTGGTCCCGATCGCCGTACCCAGCGGCTCGCGCCCCACCCGCGCCGAACCGATCGCCACCCCGCTCGCCGCCGACGAACTGGTCCTCGTCACCGCACCCGGCGGCTCGTGCTCCGCCCCCGCCGATCTCTCCGAACTGTCCCTCGTGGACTTCCCAGTGGGCTGGGCGATCCGCGAGGCCGTCGACCGCGCCTTTCCGCGGCGGCGAGTCTCCCTGGAAGTCGATGATCTCGCCGTGGCCGCCGGGCTCGTGCGGGCCGGGCTCGCCGCCTGCGTTCTGCCCTCCTCCGCCGCCGCGCGGTTTCCGGACCTCACCGTGCGGCGGTTCGAGCAGCCCGCACCCTGGCGGCTCGCCGCCGTGCACCGGGCCGACTCCGGCCCCGCCGTCGCCGCCGTGCTCGCTCAGCTCGGCTGAAGGCCCAGGCGGTCTGGTCGCGTGTAGACGTTCATCGACGTCCCGCGCAGGAACCCGACCAGCGTCAGCCCCAGCTCGGCGGCCAGGTCCACCGCCAGCGACGACGGTGCCGACACCGCGGCCAGCAACGGGATCCCGGCCATCGCCGCCTTCTGCACCAGCTCGAACGACGCCCGGCCGCTCACCATCAGCGCCGTCCCGGACAGCGGGAGCTCGCCGTCTCGGGTCGCCGAGCCGACGACCTTGTCCACCGCGTTGTGCCGGCCGACGTCCTCGCGCAGGCACCGCAGCTTCCCGTCGGCGTCGAACAGCCCCGCCGCGTGGAGGCCGCCGGTGCGGTCGAAGACCCGTTGCGCCGCACGGAGTTCGTCCGGCAGCCCGGCCAGGGTCGCCGGGTCGGTCGCGAACGGGTCGCCGGCCACCGGCCAGGTGACCGACGTGCGCACGGCGTCCAGGCTCGCCTTGCCGCACAGGCCGCACGAGGACGTCGTGTAGAAGTTGCGTTCCAGCGAGGCGTCTGGCGGAGCGACGCCCTCGGCGAGCACGACGTCGAGGACGTTGTAGGTGTTGCCGCCGTCGGCCGTGGCGCCCGCGCAGTAACGGATCGACCGGATGTCGGCCGCCGCGCGGACCACGCCTTCGCCGACGAGGAACCCGGCGGCGAGGTCGAAGTCGTCGCCGGGCGTCCGCATCGTGATGGTCAGCGGCTTCCCGGCGACCCGGATCTCCAGGGGCTCCTCGACGGTCAGCGTGTCCGGCCGCGCGGTGTGCTCGCCGTCGTGGACGCGCAGCACCCGCCGCCTGCTGGTCATCCGCCCCACGTCAGGCCACCGGCAGCAGCGACTTGGGCCGGCCCGGCTGGGTCAGCCGCCCGGACAGCACCGCCGCGGCCAGGCTCAGCACGCCGGCCGCGGTGAAGGCGCCGACGAACCCGTGCGCCGTCACGACGAGCGTGGCCGGGGCGATCCCCACCACGGCACCGACGGCCTTGGCGCTGTAGAGGATCCCGAAGTTCTGCGCCGCCGACTCCTCGCCGAAGTACTCGCGCACCAGGCCGACGAGCAGCGTGTAGCAGCAGCCGTTGCCGAGGCCGGCCAGCGCGACACCGAGCAGCAGGCCGGCGGCGTGCCGGTGGGCCCCGGAGTAGAACAGCACGAACTGGGCGACACCGCCCGCGAGCAGGGCGAACCGCAGGATCCGGTGCCGGCCGAGCCGGTCGGCGAGCCGTCCGATGAGGACACGGCCGCTGCCGGTCGCCGCGGCGAGCAGCGCCAGCGCGGCCGCGGCGAGCCCGGGCCCGCTGCGCGCGGCGGTGAACGTCGCCAGGTAGGCCAGGTCGAACAGCAGGACGGCGGCCGCGAGCACGACGACGAGGTACAGCGAGAGCGTCGTCCGGCACCGGAACAGTTCCGCCGGCCGGTAGTGCCGGACCGCGGGACGCCGGTTGTGCGCCCGGTCGAGCGCCCAGGCCCGGGGTTCGGGCGTGGCGGGCCACCAATGCCGCGGTGGGTACCGCAGCAGCGCGGCGCACCCGGCGATGACGACGAGCACGACGGCGGCGGTGACGTCCAAGAGCGCCGGACGCGCGGCCGGCAGGGCGGCGGCGAGCACGACGAAGGGAACGCTGCCGTAGGCGAACGCCCCGCTCACGATGCCGGCGCGGGGCCCGGTGCCGTCCGGGAACCAGGCGAGCACCGCGCCGACGCACGTGGCGTACACCAGCCCGGTGCCGAGCCCGCCGAGCACGGAGTAGCCGAGGAACACGGCGGACAGGCTGGTCGCGTGGCCGAGCGTCACGAGCCCGGCGGCGCACAGGACGGCGCCCGCCGCCATCGCCACGGGGGCGGGAAGCAGGCCGCGGTCGCGGAGCCACGCCACCGGGAACGCGGCCCCGGCCTGGCAGACCGCCCACACCGCGAGGGTGAGGGCGATTCCGCCGGACGTCCAGCCGGGTAGCCGGCTCAGCGACGGCACGATCGCGCCGAAGCCGTATTGCTGCACCCCGGCGGCGAGCATGGCCGCGGCGGCAAGCGCGGTGATCCACGCTCGCGGGCGGCCGAGCAGGTCCCGGTCGGACTCCCCGACGCGGTACCGCCGTCCGTAGACGTCCCGCAGCTCGCGCACCTCGGTCATGCCGACCGCCTCCCACCAAACTGAAGATTGTATGCAGTATGGAGTAGGCCGAGTGTGCGCTCATGGGCGATGGATGTCTACCGGAAGAGAGTGTCGGCGCCCGGATGGCGGAGTGAAGAGCCGCGAACCGAGGCAGGGCGGCGGTTACGCCGCGGCGTCGTCGACGGCAGTCACGCCGCAAAAGGGAGGCGGCCCGGTGGCCATCGAGGGAGGAGGCGGCCACCGGACCGGTGCTCCGCCGCGGTACCGGCCGCGCGGAGCACTGACAGTCTGGCCATCGAAACCGCTTTCCGACAAGCTTTCGCCGCCACCGGATAGCGCGATGCCCGGTTTGCGGCGCCGAGAACCGGCACAGCCGGTCCACATCGAACCCCTTGCGTGACAGCGAGACACGAGGGGAACACCGAACGCCACCTGAGCGCGGTCAAGCGGCGACCGGCCGGCGAAGCCGCGCCTACCGGCACCGCTTCGCCGGCACGGGCACGGCTTTCAAGACTTCTTGCGGGTCGCTCGCTTGCGCGCCGGCTTGGCTTCGGCCGGTTCGGCCGCCGCGGCCTGGTCGGCCTCGAAGCCGGCGATGATCTCGCTGGACAGGCGGCCGCGCTCGGCGACCTCGTAGCCGTTCGCCTGCGCCCACTCGCGGATCTGCCGGTTGCGCTCGCGGTCGGTGCCCGAGCCGGACGGGCCGGACAGCGACTGGCCGGTCGCGAGGCGGACCTTGCGGCCGCCGATGCGCCGCGCGGCGGTGACGTAGCGACCCAGCTCGTCCCGCAGCGCGGAGGCGTTCTCCTCGGACAGGTCGATCTCGTACGTCACCCCGTCGAGGCTGAAGGGGACGGTCTGCGAAGCCTCGCTGCCGTCGAGGTCGTCCACCATCTGGACCTGCACCCGTTGCGCCATGATTCGTCGTTCCTCATCTTCTCCAGAACACGGTCGGACTGACCCTAACCTGTCGAATCAGGCCCGGCACGCGCGACACCCTGAAGCGTCCACAATGGCCGCCCGGGCGAGCGGCTCGCCCGCGTCCAGAGTGACCGCAACGGCGGCGAAATGCTCGTCGTTTCGGCGGGGATTCAATTTTGTGATATGCTCGAAATCGAATCGGTACCACGACGGAACGAACCTCGCCGGTTTTCCCGCTAATGCTCCTCGCCCCGGCCACACCGCCTTCACGGCCGCCACCGCGCGACCGGGACATTTGTGCCCCGGCACCGAGCCGCTCATCTTCTCCGATACCCTCGCGACACGCCCGCTCGGCGACCACGCCGAGGAACTCCTGACCTGCCACCGGCTCCACGGTACCCACCGTCCGATCCTGCCCGTGCCCGCGCCGAAGCGGTGCACCGGAGCCGGTTCGCCGAAGCGCGCCTGATGCGCGGCAATTCCGGTATAGACCAGTATGCGATTTTCGGCACCGGGCTCGAATCGTTCGCGTCCCGGACCCCGGCGCGACGATTCCGGGGGTTCGAGGTCGACCATCCGCCGACTCAGGTCGCCAAACAGGAACTGCCGCCCGGCGCCGGCCGCGCCGAACCGGCTTCGGCGACCTTCGTCCCGGCCGACTTCGAAGCCGGCCCGCCGCGGCAACGGCCCGTCCAGAGTGGACTGGACCGTTTCTCCCCGTGTTCGCCGGCTGGCTCGGTGTCACGAGCTCCCCGGCACGGACGGCGATTGCCGTGCGTTTGCCGGAGCTCGGCGGATTCGCGCCGGATCGCAAATCGTGGCCGGTCACCCACTGCGGGCAGAACTGCGCGAGGCGGTACCGCATCGGCCGGGCGGCCTTCGTCCGTACCCGCCGCGAACTCCGCGGACGCTGCCGGGAAACCTCAGTCGGGCAACATCGGCACCTCGAGATCATCCGCCCGGCCGAGCAGCACCGCACGGGTCGCCGCGGCCTTCCCGAACCGGTCCCGCACCGCGTCAGCGCGGTATCCCGCTCGGTCGCCAGTCACCCACCGCCGACGGAACCGCGCCACGCAGTACCGCATCGACCGAACAGCCCTCGTCACCACCCGCCACGAACTCCGCGGACACTGCCCGGGGAAACCTCAGTCCGGCAACATCGGCACCTCGAGATCATCCGCCCGGCCAAGCAGCACCGCACGGGTCACCGCCGCCTTCCCGAACCGATCCCGCACCGCGTCAAGCGCGGTGTCCAGCTCGCTCGCCAGTCACCCACCGCCCACGGAACCGCGCCACTCAGTACCGCATCGGCCGGGCGGCCTTCGTCACCACCCGCCGTGGACACTGCCGGGAAACCTCAGTCGGGCAACATCGGCACTTCGAGATCATCCGCCCGGCCAAGCAGCACCGCACGGGTCACCGCCGCCTTCCCGAACCGATCCCGCACCGCGTCCAGCGCGGTATCCAGTTCGGTCGCCCGCTGCCGTTCGAACGGCAGGGCCGGCTGGAACGGGTTGTCGTCCGCCAAGTTGGACAGCGACGCGCCCAGCAGGGTGATCCCGCGGTCGGCGATCAGCGGCAGCGCGGCGACGAGCAGCTCCCGCGCCGCGGCGAGCAGCACGCCGGTGCCGGCGGTCGGGTCGGTCAGCGTGTGCGAGCGGGTGGCGCGGGAGAAGTCGGCGAAGCGCAGGCGGATCGTCACCGTCCGGCAGACGCGGCGGGCCGCGCGCAACCGACGGGCGATCCGGTCGATCAGCGCGACCAGGACGACGTCGAGCTCGGCCGGGGTCCGCCTGCCGCGCCCGAGGGCCCGCTGGGCGCCGATCGAGCGCCGCCGCGTGCCGATCTCGACGCGGCGCGGGTCGTCGTTGAGCGCCAGGTGATGCAGGTGCGACCCGGCGGCGCGGCCGAGCAGGCCGACGAGGTCCACGTGTTCGGACGCGGCCAGCTGGCCGACGGTCGTGATGCCGCGCGCCCGCAGCTTCTCGGCGGTGACCTTGCCGACGCCCCAGAGCGCCGAAACCGGCAGCGGGTGCAGGAAGGCCAGCTCGCCGTCGTGCGGGACGACGAGCAGGCCGTCGGGCTTGGCGACGCGGCTGGCCACCTTGGCGAGGAACTTCGTCCGCGCCACCCCGACGGTGATCGGCAGCCCCGCACGCTCGGCGACGGCGGTGCGCAGCCGTTCGGCGACGTGGCTCGGCCGCCCGCCGATCCTGGCCAGCCCTCCGACGTCCAGGAACGCTTCGTCGATCGAGATGCCTTCCACCCACGGCGTGGTGTCGTGGAAGACCTCGAAGACCGCCCGGCTGGCCGCGAGGTACGCCGACATCCGGGGCCGCACGACGACCGCGTGCGGGCACAGCCGGCGGGCCTGCGCGCCCCCCATCGCGGTGCGCACGCCGTAGGCCTTGGCCTCGTAACTCGCGGCGAGCACCACCCCGCCGCCGACGATCACCGGCCGGCCCTTCAGCGCGGGGTCGTCGCGCTGTTCGACCGACGCGTAGAACGAGTCGAGGTCGGCGTGCAGGATGGGCCCCTCGTCGGTCATAGAACATATGTTCGCATACCCGCGCGCCGAAGTCCGCTCATCCGCCTACCGCGGGTGACGTGCCGCCGGTCGAAACTGCGCTTTTTTCCGGTTGTCGGCGCTCTGTTGCCCAGCTCACACTCGAGGCAACGCACAACCCGACCACTGGGGGCGACATGACCGAAAAGTGCCGATGCGGCGACCACCACGCGGAAGCCGGGCCGGACCCGGAAGACCGGCCGTCAGCACCGCGGCACCCACTGCTGGCGGCGACCCTGGCGCACGAAGACCACGTGGAGGACGCCGGCGGCTTGGATCCGACCGACCGCGTGACGTGCCGGACGCACCACCGCTGGCTGCACGACTGCGTGGCGTCACCGGTGCACACGAACCCGGCTATCGGGTACCGCTGGTGCCGTCGCTGCGACCACCAGGCGCTGGTCGCGGTGGACGAGCTGGCGGGCGAGGTCACCATCCGGTGCGGGCTGTGCGGGGCGATGCCGCACAGCCGGGCCAACCAGGAGCTGGTGGAGCTGTGCCGGCGGAGCCTGGCGCTGGCCCGGTCCGCACGGTTCCCGGCGATCGCCGCCGCCTGACTGCCATGATGCGGAGGTGCCCGCACCCGGAACCACCGCGTTGCTCATCCTGCTGCCCGCCGCCGAGCCGGCGCTGGCCGCAGCCCGGCGGGTCGATCCCGCCTTGGTCCGTCCGGGCGTGCCCGCCCACGTGACGGCCCTGTACCCCTTCTTGCCGGATGCTTCGCTGACCGACGAGGTCTTCGCGGACGTCCGCGCCGTGGCGGCCACCGTGCCCCCTCCGGAAGTCCGGTTGGCGGAGCTGGTGGTGACGCCGGGGTTCGTCGCTCTCGCCGCCCCTGCCCTGCAGGCGATCACCGACGCGGTTTGTGCCCGGTGGCCGGAGGTCCGGCCGTACGGCGGACGGTTCGGTCCGCGCCCGGCCCCGCACCTGACGGTCGCGATGGGCGGTTCCGAGGACGCTCTCGAACGAGTGGCCGGCGAAGTGCGGCCGCTGCTGCCGCTGACCGACCGCGCGGAGGCGCTGCAGCTGGTGGCGCTCACGGACCGCGGCTGGGAGCCGCGGCTGGAGACACCCTTCGCCGGGTGAACGGCGCCACCGTCACGGACGGGTGGTCTCAGCCGCCGTCGCTCCCCCGAGCTTCCGATACGCGCGGGCGATCGCGCGCAGGCGGGCGACGTCCGCGGCGAACGGTTCGGCTGCCGCGGTGGGCGGCTCCGTCTCGGACGGCTCGTCCGGGAGGTCCCGCACCAGCCTCGCCGCCGTCGCCGGGGCCAGGTCCGGGGTCGCGCCGGCCAGGATCAAGCCGTCGTTGGTCTCGCTCATCGCCGTCAGCAGCCGCTCCCGGCGGGACGACCCCGCCGGATCGATGCGCGCGATCTCCGGGAACCGCCGCGTCAGGTGGGCGCGCAGCGGCCGGAGCAGACGGAGCGTCCGCGCGTCGCGGCGTGATGCCGCCAAGCCCGGGACCGCCGGGATGGTCAAGCCCACGACGATCAGCAGCACCGACACCGCCGGGAAGCCGACGTCCAGCGCGCACGGCAACGTCGAGAACGGTCCGCGGCACAACGCCTTCACCGGGCGCTCGGCCTGCAGCGCGCGGATCGTCCCGGCCACCTTGCCGCCCAGGTACGCCACCGCGAACGCCGACGCCAGCAGCAACAGCGCGAGGCCTACACGCAGCGCTCCCCCGCTCGCCCGGATCGTCACCGCCGCCACGAAACCGATGTCGAGCACCGCGAAGCCCAGGTACACGGTGTAGGTGAAGACGTAGACGACGAGCGTCGGGTGCGTGCGGTACAGCTCGTCGAACAGGCCGACGCCGCGCGGCAGGCCCGGGGTGCTGAAGAAGGTCACCACCAGCACCGTCAACGCCACGCCGAGCGCGACCAGCCGGGTGCGGCGCCCGCGGTCGCGGGTGCCGCTGATCTCCGCCACCGTCAGGCCGATGCCGTAGGCCGCGACCATCGTCGCCAGGTTCGACAGCAGCCGGCCGAGGCTCGGGTAGAGCTCGCTTTCGAACTGCTGCGCCCGGTTCGACAGGAAGCAGAACGCCGCGCCGAGCGCGATGAGCGAGACGGCCAGGCCCGCGCCCGCGCCGGTGCGTCGCGCGCGGGCCGCTCGCCAGATTCCGGCGAACAGGGCGAAGAGCCCCACTCCGACGAAAAGTATGTCGATCACGGGACGCGACTATCCCAGGAGTGCGGCCAGCCGCCTAGCCTGGTCCGCCGCTCGGCCGGACGCGCCCGGCTGAACGGCGGGTGGCTCGCTCGTCGCCGCGCTCATCAGCAGGACGGCGATCAGTTCGGCCTCGTACTCGTCGGTCCCGGTCGTGACGCGGGTGAGCAGGTGCGACAACGCCCGCGGCGCCAGGTCCGGGGCGAGCTCGGCGGCCTCGGCCTCCGACATCAGGCAGGTCCCGGTGTGCGCGCACAGCATGTGGGCCAGCTCGTGGGCGATGATGTGGTCCTGGTGCAGCGCCGACGTCCGCTCGGTGTAGGCGATCAGGTCGTAGCCGGGGCGGGCCTGCCACGCACCGGACGGCTGACCGGGCCGGTACGCGATCGGGACGAGGTCGATCTCGCGACCTCGCCACGCTTCGAGGCCGTCGACCCAGGCGTTCATCGACCACGGCCGCGGGAGCGGGACGGCGGCGAGCACCGTCCGCACGCGCTCGCGTGCCCGATCGCTGAGGGCCGGCAGGCCGCGCTCGTCGATGGGTCCTCCCCGGTCACCGGGCGCCAGCCGGGTGCACCGGGGCGCGAACACGGACGAGGTCATCGTAGCCGAGCCGACCGGAGTCACTCCGGCTTCCGCCGCCGGCCGGTGCGACGCCGGGTCTCGTCGTAACTGCCGAGCTGATCCAGCAGCGCGGTGACGGTTTCGCGATCGCGCGGCGAGAGCCGCATGGCTCGCTGCGCCAGGTTCCGCGCTTCGCTGTCCCGCCACGCCACGACGTCCTCGACCTGCCGGTCGACCTGCCCGGCGACCTCGTCGTCGAAGAAGTACGTCACCGGGACACCGAAGAACTGGGCGAGCGCCTGGATGTGCGAGCGTTTCGGATCCTTGCGCGCGCCGACGGCCAGCTGCTGGACGTGGGTCGCGGACATCGTGACACCGGTCTGCTCGGCGACCCCGTGCGCGATCTCCCGGTAGGAGTACGGCTTGCGGTCCGGCGGGTGCACGGTCGCGATCAGGTGCGCCAGCCGTTCGGCGAAACTGCGCTCTTCGCTCACCACACACCACCTGCAGCCATGAAACGTGACACCGGACAGGATAGCTGTTCCGAAAACTTGACACAGCCTGTGCCGGAAAGACTACGATACTCCGGTCCGGTGTTTCGCAAACGTGACACCGGCCCGGGGTGGCGCAGCGGCCCGCGGGTGACTCACGTGGCCGCTGGGGGTGACCACGCGCCTAGCCCCACCGCCTGCGCCGCCCCTCCTTGCCACCCTGCCTCCTGCGCAGCCTTTCTCGCGACTCCGCCTCGTCCGGTCTCCCCCAATCCCGCTACTCCGCGTGATGTCACGGGTGCCGACACTTGCGGCCCCCTCCGCGCGGACTGTGCCGCCACCGGCGCCCCTGCCCTCACCGCCGGCCGCACACCTCAGCGCGCCAGCAGCCGCCGGATCGCTCCCGGTGGGGCGCCGGCGTGTTCGCGGACCGTGCGGGTCAAATGGGCCTGGTCGGCGAAGCCGAGGTCCGCCGCCAGCACCCCCAGCTCCCGCTCCCCCGCCTCCAGCCGCTCGAGGGCTCGACCCACCCGGACCCGGTTGCGGTAGCGCGTCAGCGAAACACCCAGCTCACGCGGGAACGCACGGCTCAACCGGTACGGCGACACCCCCAGCGACTCCGCCAGCGGGAACAGCCCGGCCGCCGCCGAGTCGTCCTCCAAGATCGCTTCCCGTGCCCGTGACACCAGCGCGCGGCCGTCGCCAGGATCCGGCGATGCCGGTGTCGGGACCTGCGCCGCCTGGGTGATCGCGCCACGCACCAGTGCCAGCAACTGTTCCGCCAGCGCGTAGTCCGGGTCGGCCGCCGAGGCGACCACGCGGCGGTGGGCGAGTTCGAGCGCGCCGTCGACGTACACCATCGACGGGCCCGGCCGGTCGCCCGCGAGACGGCGCCACAACCGCGCGCCGAACTCCACCGACGTGCAGACGTCTCCGCCCGCCGGGTGCGCGAAGCGCTCTTCGTCGCCCGGTCCGGCCAGGTACGCCGACGTCGGGTCGGCGTCCGCGATCACGCCGCGGACCTTCCTGCGGAACCGGCCCCGGCGCACGAGCACCATCCGGTGGCCGGCCGACACCTCCGCCGCCGACCAGCCGGTGTGGTCGTCGGCGCACCGGACCACGCTCACCGAGAACCCGGGGCGGGACACCACTTCGACTGCCTCACGCACGACCCGGACGGTACGCCGGGGGTACGACACTTTCCGGCCCGCAAGGATCTTCAAGACCGCGCCCCGGGACCGCGAGCAGGCTGCCACCCGACGAAAAACACGACGCAAAGCCCGACGAAAGGAACCCTCCGTGCCCGCTGAACTCACCACCGTCGTCCTCGACTGCGCCGACCCGGCCGCGCTCGCCGCCTTCTACGCCAAGGCACTCGGCTGGGAAGTCACCTCCAGCGACGATGACACCGTCCAGCTCGGCGGCGGCCCGGTCGGCCTCGGCTTCCAGCGCGTCGCGGGCTACCGCGGCCCCGCCTGGCCGGACGCCGCCAAGCACGCCCACCTCGACCTGCGGGTCGGCGATCTCGCCGGCGCCGTCGAGGAATTCCTGACGCTGGGCGCCACGAAACCGGACTTCCAGCCGGGCGGCGGCGACTGGACCGTCCTGCAGGACCCGGAAGGACACCTCTTCTGCCTCGCCGAGGGCTGACAGCGTGGTGGTCCCCCGGTGCCGGGGGACCACCACGCCCGTCATGAGGAGCCTGGCCGAGGCCCACCGGCAGTCACCGCGAGGCGACCACGCGCAGCGAGCGCGTCTCGATGCCGACGTTGCCGTGGCCGTCCCGGGCGTAGAGGTAGAGCTTCCAGACGCCCGGCTGCTGCGGCGCGGTGACGGTGAACGTCCCGGTCCCGGTGAACGAGGCCGGGATCAGGCCGCCCGCGTTGTTGATGTACTTGCTGTTGTAGCCCATGGTGTAGGTGATCGGATCACCGTCCGGATCGGACACCCCGGCCGTCACCGTGAACGTGCTGCCCGCCGGGACGTCGGTGACGCGGCTGAGGTTCATCGACGCGATCACCGGCGGCGTGTTCCCGCCCGTCTGTCCACTGTAGAGCTTGCGGACCGCGTACCAGGAGAGCCGCTTCTCGTTGCCCGTGGTGATGTTGAACCAGACGCCGCCGAAGTCGCCCTCGGTGCCGTAGTGGAAGAGCGTCGCGCCGAGCGCCACTCCCGGGTGGGCCAGCACGCAGTTCCAGGCGTTGACGTAACCGTCGCGCTTCTGCTGGTCGGCCGGTTCGGCGGGCACGCCGTTGACGTCGTCCGGCACCTCCCACTCGCCGGCCGGGCCGGTTTCGGTGATGACGTACGGCTTCGAGTACCCGCCCGCGAGCCAGTCCTGCTTCACCTGGCAGACGTGGGCGTAGGAGTTGACCGCGTAGAGGTCGAGGTTCGGTGCGTACGCCTTATAGTACGGCCACGCACCGGTCCAGGCGTCGGTCGAGGTGACCGGGTGGTTCGCGTCGATCGCGTGGATCGCCTGCGCGGCCTGGTCGACGAAGCGCGTGTAGGCGATCCGGTTCTGCTCCAGCTGCGTGCCGGAGTAGCAGTTCTGCATGCCGAGGATCGACTCGTTGCCGACGTTCCACAGCAGCACGCCGGGGTGGGTCTTGTAGGCGGTAACCCATTTCTGGATCTCGGCGAGCATCGTGTTCTTGTATGCGGTATCCGTTGTGTAGTCGACGCAGCCGCCACTGCCCGGGCCGCCGCCGGGTTGCAGCCAGAAGCCGCTGATCACCTTGATGCCGTTGGCCGCGGCGGCGTCGAGCAGGGGCTGGGTGGTGCCGTCAGTGCCCCAGGTGCGGACCGTGTTGACGCCGATCGCGTGCAGCTCGGGCATCCGCGCGGCCGCTTCGCCGACCGGCGGACCCCAGGTCAGCCCCTTCACGGTCCACGGTATCCCGTCGACCGTCAGCTGCCAGTTGCCCTGCGTGCCGGTCACCCTGGTGACGCCGGAACCGCCCTGCGTCCCCGGCGTTCCGCTGACCTGGAACTCCCACAGCGAGTAGCCGTAGCCGCCGACGCGGTGGGTGCCGTAGAAGCGCACATAACGACCATGGCCGGTGACGACGAGATTCTGTGTACCGCCGACCGCTGTCGTCGTGCTGTACACAGTCCGCCAAGTACCGGCATCGTCGGAAACCTGGATTTCGTAAGCGGTGGCGTAGGCGGCTTCCCAGTTCAAGGTGACCTGGCTGATGTCGGCGGAAGCGCCCAGGTCGACCTGAAGCCACTGCGGGTCGCTCCAGGCGCTCGACCAGCGCGTGCCGGGGTCGCCGTCGACGGCCGCCGACGCCGGCGTGCCCGCCCCCTCGCTGCTCGACGCGGTCGCGGGTCTGCCCTGGGAAAGCAGCGTGGCGGCGTGCGCCGGGAACGGGGCGGCGAGCAGGCCCAGCACCAGCAGGGCCACCAGCGCCGGGACGGCGCGAAGGAGCGACGGTCGGTCCACGATGACTCCCGTACGACAGGGGGACGGCGCTCGGAGAGCGCTCTCCAGTGCGCTCGATGGTTGGGCACGCGGCCCGGCGCTGTCAAGGATCGCCCGGAAACCCGACAATGACTGTCCGGGCGGCGAATCGGGTGCTCCTTGACAGGTTCGCACCGAGCTGCGCATGCTGTGGGAGAGCGCTCTCCCATCCTTGGCACCCTCACCGTGGAGGACCCTTGGCAACAAAAGCCGCGCTCCTCGCCTGCACCGCCGCCACCGTGCTGGCAGGCGCCTTCCTGACCGCGGCCACCTGGTCGCCCGCCGGGGCCGACGACCTGGTGACCCACCACGAGTTCCAGGTCAACTGCTCCCCCAGTCACCACCAGCCGGACGACCCGATCGTCTTCCCGGGGCTGCCCGGCGCCTCGCACGACCACACGTTCCTCGGCAACAAGACCACCAACGCGGCCACGACCCTGCAGTCGCTGCAGGGCGCGGGCGTCGGCAACACGACCTGCATCGCGCCGGACGACCTGTCGGCGTACTGGTTCCCGACGGTCTACAACGGGAACCAGGTGGTGCTGCCCAACTTCGCGCAGGTCGTCTACTACAAGTCCGGCATCCTCGACTACACCAAGGTGGTGCCGTTCCCGCCCGGCCTGCGGTACGTCGCCGGGAGCGTCACGGCGACGCAGGACGAGTTCCAGCACGCGCCCGGCGCGATCGAGGGCTGGGAGTGCGGAGACAGCTTCCACAATTGGGACGTCCCCGTGCACTGCGTCGAGGGCAGCCAGCTCAACATCCGCTACCAGGCGCCGAGCTGCTGGGACGGCGTCCACCTGGACTCGGCCGACCACAAGAGCCACCTGGCGTACCCGGACCGGGCGACGCTGACGTGCCCGGCCGACCACCCGGTGGCCGTGCCGATGCTGGAGTTCAAGATGGCGTTCCCGGTCAGCGGCGACATGTCCGGCGTGCACCTGGCCAGCGGGCGCGGGTACTCGTGGCACTACGATTTCTTCAACGCGTGGGACCCCGAGACGCTGGCGGCGCTGGTGAAGCACTGCATCAACGGCGGCCTGCAGTGCGACCCGCGCGGGTTCGACCTGTACAAGCCGGATCGCGGCAGCGTGCTCGGGCCGAACTACCGGCTGCCCGGCCGTCCGTGAGACGGCGGGCCCTGGGGGCCGTGGCGGTGGTGGCGCTGACCATGGGCGGATGCGCCACCACCGCCCCGGCCGGTCCCCCGGCGGCCATCGCCCAGGCGGCCTTCAACCCGACGGACGTGGCCTGGCTGCAGCTGGTGGTGCCGATGACGGAGAACGCCGTCACCGCGGCCCGCCTGGCGCCGGACCACACAGCGAGTGCGGCGGTCCGCTCAGCGGCCGACGCCTGCGCGGGATCTCAGGAACGGCTGCTGGCCCGGCTGCGAGCCGTCCGCGACCGGGCGGGGCTGCCGGCGAGCGACGTCCACAGCGGACACCGGATGCCGGGCATGGTCACGGCGGCCGATCTGGTGGCGTTGCGCGGCGATCGGGATGCCGGGTTCGACCGGCGGCTGGTCGCGCTGCTGCGGGCGCACGCGGCGCAGCTCGTCGTGCTGGCCGGGCGTGAACAAGCCTCCGGCGCGGACGCGGAGACCCGGGAGCTGGCCCGGGAGGTCGGCGCCGAGGGCACCCGGGAAAGCGAGCTGCTCTCGAAGACCGCATGAGACGAGCCGTCGAGGCCACGGGATCCGTGGCCTCGACGGCGGTTCCGGCTCGGAAGGCTCAGTACGTGACCGTCACCGGGCCCGGGTGGGCCGGGGCGGTCACGGTCAGCGTCTTCGTCGCCGCGTCCCACTTCCACGCCGTCGACGGCGCCCAGCCGTTCCCGACCTTCACCCGGCTCGGGGCCGACGCCACGCCGAGGAACTTCACCGTCCACTCGCGGGGTGCCGTCCGGAACGAGCCCTGTGTGGGCGAGACCGTCACCGTGTGCGTCCCGTAGCACTCGCTGTAGGCGATCTTCGTCGACGACGAACGCGCCGACGACACGCCGTTGTCTTCATACAGCGAGAACTTCCCGGAGCCACCCGGCGCCACCGTCACCGTCACCCGGTCCAGCGGGTTCCGGACGTCGTTGGCGACGTCGGCCGTCCGCGTGGCCGTGATGCCGCCGGCGCGGAGGAACACCGGCATCGTCCCCAGGTCGGACGTCACCTGCTGGGTCGTCCCACCCGCGTAGGTCTTGCCGGTGAAGTAGTCCGTCCACTGCCCCGGCGGGAACCACACCGACGTCGTCGCCGACGTGCCCGGCGAGGTCACCGGGGCGACCAGCATGTCGGGCCCGTAGAAGTACTCGCTCTGGGCCGCCGCGTACGCGGCCGGCTCGTCCGGGTACTCCAGGTACGTCGGGCGCACCACGGGGACGCCCGTCGTCGCTGCTTCCTGCGCCAGCGTGTAGGTGGTGGGCACCAGGTTTTCCCGCAGGTTCAGGAACTTCGTCGCCGACGCCTTGGCCGCGTCGCCGTACTGCCAGGGCAGGCGGTCGCTGTGGTTGCTGTGCAGGCGGTCGATCGGCTGGAACGTGCCGAGCTGCACCCACCGCGCGTACATGTCGTCCGGCAGCTTGGCCGTCTGGTGCTGCTGGCCGCCGGAGGTGTAGGTCTCGCTGCCGCGCAGGCCCGTCGTGTCATTGTGGCCGCCGATGTCGTGGCTGATCGCCGACATGCCGGTCGCCGCCGACTCCGCCGGCGTGATGCCGACCTCCATCCGCAGCGTTCCCCACGTCGACGACGTGTCGCCGGTGAAGTGCAGCGTGCTGCGCTTGTCCGCCCACGGTCCCGTCGCCAGCCCCGTCGGGCCGCCGTAGCCACCCGCCTGCAGCGAGCCGTACGCCCGCGAGATGACGAACCCGCGGCCGGTCGCGGGCGCGGCGAGGTCGGCGTACTGCTGGTTGATCCACGCGTCCGGGGTCACGCCGGGCAGGCTCGAGCGCGAGGCGTCACAGCACCAGTCGAGCCACCAGAAGTCGTTGCCCTGCTTCATCATCCCGGCGTGCAGGTCGAGGTAGGCCTTGAGCTGGTCCGGGTCGCCCCAGTCGAAGACGTAGCAGTCGGTGCCGCAGCCCGACTTGACCAGCTTGCCCTTCGCCGTCGCCTGGGCGCGGGCGAACTGCGGGTCCGAGCCCATGATGCTGGGGTGGATGTTGAGGTTGTTGTGCAGGCCCTGGGCCTTCGACCAGGCGAAGAAGCCGGCCGGGTCGGGGAACTTCGCGGTGTCGAACTGCCAGCCGTTCCACGTGTCCGGCGCCTTGAAGTCGGTGTCGGTCACCAGCACGTCCAGCGGGACGCCTTCGCTGCGGAACCGGGGCAGGATCGTGTCGCGGTAGTCGGCCGCGGTGCGGTCGATGTACTCGGAGTACCAGACGCCGTAGGCCCAGCGCGGCAGCAGCTGCGGCGGCCCGGTCAGGGTCGCGAGGTCACGCAGACCGGCCTTGTAGTCGTGGCCGAACGCGAAGAGGTACCCGTCCTGGTAGGGGTTTCCGCCGTGGGACGGCCGCTGCGTCACCGCGCGGGTCCGCGTGTCGTACAGCGCTGAGACGGTGTCGTCGAGCAGGTACCAGCCGTCCTGGTGCAGGAGGCCTTCGGTGGTCGACGGCGCGCCGTCGTCGCCGTTGACGCCGTCGAGACCACGCCGGTAGCCACCGAGCGCGAAGTGCGGCGGCGGCGCCGTGCCCCCGGCCGGGGTGACGGCGACGGTGTCGACGTTGACGTGGCAGCTGGTGTCCTCGGGACAGCCGAGGACGACGTCGTTCGTGCCCGCCTTCAGGTCCACCGGCACGGACGCGCTCTTCCAGGCGTCCCAGTTGTCGGTGATCGGCAGGCTCAAGGTGCGGGTGACGCCGTTCGCGGTGACCGGCGCGGTTCTCGTCTCGTGCCGGCCGTCGCCGCCGGTGCCGTTGGCGTAGCGGACGTGCAGCAGGTACGTGCCGTCGGCCGGGACGTCGGAGACGCGGTGCGTCAGCGCCGAGCCGCGGTTCAGCTCGGCGACGAACCCGCGCCCGGCGTAGCCGGTGTGGTCGGTCGCCACGACGGCGGACCCCGCGCGCAGGCCGGCTTCGGCCTCGCAGCTCGTCCCGGCCGGGCAGCCGGTGAACGCGCGCGCCGAGGCCGGCGGGAAGGACGCACCCGCGGTCAGCACGGCCAGGCCGTCGAGGTTGACGTTGCCGGAGTCGGCCGCGGTCCGCTCGAGGCGGACGCTGTGGTGCCCGGCGGCGAGGGTGACCGGAACCGAGGCCAGGGCCCAGGCGTTCCAGTCGGCCGTCACGGGCAGGGTGAGCTTCTGCGCCGCGCCGCCATCGACCGAGACGGTCAGGGTGCGCGTGACGTGCTGGCCGTCGCCGCCCTGGCCGTTGGCGTAGCGGGCGGTCACCGAGTACGTCCCCGCGGTGGGCGCGAGGACGTCCGCCGTCACCGAGTTCCCGGTGCTTTCGAAGCCGGCGAGGAAGCCTTCGCCGGTGTAGCCGGTGTGGTCGGCCGCGACGCCGAGCCCGTCGGTGGTGAGGTCTTCGGCCTCGCACCGGGCACCGGCCGCGCAGGTCAGGTGGTGCCAGGGGGCCGCCAGCACCGGGGTCGCGCCGGCGGTCGTGCGGAGCTCGAGGTTGCCGCCGTCGAACGGCCCGGAGTTCAGCCGGTAGGTCAGCGTCGTCGCGCTCGTCTTGATCGTGAGGACGCCGCCCGAAACCGTGCTGGTGTACGGCGTGGCCGGGAAGGCGCCGCGGCCGACGGCGTTGAAGGTGGCGGCGTCGGTGAAGCGGCCGTCGCCCGCGTACTCGGTGCGGATCAGGGTCGGCGACAGCACCTGGAAGCGGGCGTTCCCGGCGGTGACGGTCTGGCTCGCGGGCCCGGCCACGGCGGGCGTCGCGACGGCCACCGCCGCGACGGCGCTCCCGGCGACGGCGAGCGCGCAGGCCCGCCGGATGGTTCTCGCTGTTCTGCTCCGCACGGCGGAACTCCGTTCCGGTGAAGGGGACTCGGCGGCGTTACAACGTTGGAAATCTGAGCACAGCAAATCGCCCGATGTCCAGACCATTGAGCGGAACCTGTCCCGGACAGATCAGCGGCCGGTCACGCCGTCGAGCTGCTCCCGCAGGATGTCGGCGTGGCCCGCGTGGCGATCCTGGACCACGACCCGGCTACGTCTCCCGCGACCTGGCACCTACCTGGCCGAACGCGGAGTGCGACTGCTGCGCCCGTCCTACCGCAACCGCGCCCCACACCCGGCCCGGCACCTGCTCAAACCGGTCCGCCAGCTCATCGAATGGGTCAACGACACCCTCAACGGCCAACTCGACCTCGAACTGCACGGCGGCCGCACCATCGACGGCGTCACCGCCCGCATCGCCCAACGCATCCTCGTGATGACCGCAGCCATCTGGCACGACCGAGCCACCGGCCAGCCCATCACACGATCACTGATCGCCTACTACCACTGAACTGTCAGGACTTACTCATCTAGAGCCTGTTTCAATGTCGTAGCCACTCGTTGATCGCCGCGATGTGCACGGTTGCCTCGTAACGAACCGCGAGTTTGTCGAACCGTGTGGCGA
>NZ_JBFAZA010000045.1:0-80521 GCF_040681595.1 Amycolatopsis sp. NPDC051716
AGCTTGCGCTGTCTTCTCGCGCTGCGCTCTGTGTTGCGGGCCCGGCTCAAAGTGATTTCACGGCCTCAGGCGACGGGATGACCACCCCGCTCCTTGATTGGGTCAGGCTCGCGGCCACCAGACCCGGCGATCCCGCGCTACCGGCGGATCAGCTCATCCGCCACCCATTGCGCCACCCCTTCGGGATACGGATCCGCCAGCCCGAGCACGAAGTGCCCGAACCCGGCGTCGGCCGCCTCGGCGATCTTGCTCCGCGTCACCTCCGGCCGGTCGTAGTCCACCGGCAGGAAGATCGACCGGGTGATCTCCGCCGGGTCGCGGCCGATCTCCGCGCAGTACTTGTCCAGCAAGCGGCTGCGCCCCGCCAGGTCCGCGATGTCACCGCCGCCCGGGATGTTCCACATGTTCGCGTGCTCCGCGACCACCCGCAGGGTGGCGCTCGCCCGGCCGCCGATCAAGATCGGGGGGTGCGGGTGCTGCACCGGCTTGGGGTTCCCGAATGCTCCGGTCAGCCGGACGTGCGATCCCGCGAAGTCGAACGGCTCCGGGGATGTCCACAAGCGACGGATGACCGTGCACGCCTCCGCCAGCGCCGCGACCGCGTCGTCCTGACTGTGGTACGGCAGGCCGTGTGCGTCGTACTCGCGGCGGGCCAGCGGGTGGCTCGGCCGGGAGCCCGCGCCGATGCCGAAGTCGAGGCGGCCGCCGGAGACTATGTCGACCGTTGTGGCGATCTTCGCCAGCATCGCCGGTGGGCGGAATCGGTTGCTGGTGACCAGAAGCCCGATTCGCAGGCGGGAAGTCTGGGCCGCCAAGGCCGAAAGCAGCGTCCAGCCGTCGAAGATCGGGCCGTCCGGGTCGCCGCCGATCGGCATCAGGTGGTCGAACAGCCACGCGTGCTCGATCTCCGGCACCGTGTCCGCTTCCCGCCACACGCGCAGAATCTCGTCGTACCGCACCTGCTGAGGTGCGGTCAGGATGCCGAACCTCATCGGCGCCGCCGCAGCGACGGGTCGAGCAGGGCCGGCGGGGTGTCGAACTTCTCGCCCGGGGCCAGGTCGGTGCCCGGGGCGACGATCGCGTCGATCTCGTCGAGGACGTCGGCCGGCAGCACAGTGCCGGCGGCTTCGAGCTGCGAGCGCAGGTGGTCGAGCGTCCGCGGGCCGATGAGGGCGCTCGTCACGCCGGGGTGCGCGGTGACGAAACCGAGCGCGAGCTGGATCAGGGTCAGCCCGGCCTGCTCGGCGAGCTTGGCCAGCTGTTCGACGGCGTCGAGCCGGGCCCGGTTGGCGGGGACGTCGAGGTTGAAGCGCTCCGGCACGACCTTCGCGCGATTGCCACTCATCTCCCGGCCCGCGCGGACCGCGCCCGACAGCCAGCCCGAAGCCAGCGGGCTCCACGCCAGCACGCCCATGCCGTACTCCTCGGTCACCGGCAGCACGTGGGCTTCGATACCGCGCTGCAAGATCGAGTAGCTCGGCTGCTCGGTGACGTACCGGCCGAGGCGGTGCTCGCGGGCGGCCCACTGCGCCTGCACGATGCGGTACGCGGGGAACGTCGAGGACCCGAAGTAGCGGATCTTGCCCGCGCGCTGCAGGTCGGTCAGCGCGGAAAGCGCTTCCTCGTCGCTCGTGGCGGGGTCCCAGCGGTGGATCTGGTAGAGGTCGACGTGGTCGACGTCGAGGCGGCGCAGGCTGTCCTCGAGCGCGCGGACCAGCCAGCGGCGCGAGTTGCCGCGGTGGTTGCGCTCTTCGCCCATCGGCATGGTCGCCTTCGTGGCCAGCACGAGGTCGTCGCGGCGGCCGGCGATCGCCCGGCCGACGATCACCTCCGACTCGCCCTGGCCGTACATGTCGGCGGTGTCGATCAGGTTGATCCCGGCTTCGAGCGCGGCGTCGACGATGGCGGTGGCCTCGTCCTGGGGGACGCGCCCGATGGCGCCGAAGTTCATCGCGCCCAGCGCGAGGGTGCTGACCTGGACGCCGGTGCGGCCCAAGGTGCGGTACTGCATGGGGGGTGCCTCCGTGGCATGATGAGCAAACGGAACGTTGCTCCGCTAACGATACGGAACATTGCTCCGCTTAGCAAGGAGGGGTCGTGGGCGAACTCAAGCCCAAGCGGGCGGATGCCCGGCGCAACGAAAAGGCGCTGCTGGACGCGGCGGCCGCGGTCTTCGTCGCGTCCGGCGTGGACGCGCCGGTGCGGGACATCGCGGCGAAGGCCGGGGTCGGGATGGGCACGATCTACCGCCACTTCCCGACCCGCGCGGACCTCGTCATCGCCGTCTTCCGGCACCAGGTGGACGCCTGCACGGAGGCGGGCCCCGCGCTGCTGGCCGCCAGCGAATCGCCGTACGCCGCGCTGGCGCGGTGGATCGACCTGTTCGTCGACTTCCTGGTGACCAAGCACGGGCTCGCCGGGGCTCTCCAGTCCGACAACGCCGGCTTCGAGACGCTGCACGCGTACTTCCTCGACCGCCTGGTGCCGGTGTGCGGCGAGCTGCTCGACGCCGCCGCCGCGGCCGGCGAGATCCGGGCCGAGGTGGCGCCCTTGGACCTCATGCGCGGCGTCGGCAACCTCTGCATCGGCGCGGACGACCCCCGGTACGACGCACGCCGGATGGTGAAAGTCCTCGTCGCCGGACTGCGGTGCGGCACGATGGGCGCATGACGGCGTGGCGGGAGTTCGAAGCGGCGGAGCCGGAGTTCGCGCGGCGGGTGCGGGCCCTGTTCGACGCGCACAAGCACAAGACGATCGCCACCCTGCGGGCCGACGGCTCGCCGCGGATCTCGGGGATCGAAACGGCTTTCGAGGACGGTGAGCTGGCCTTCGGGTCGATGCCGAACGCGCGCAAGGGCGCGGACCTGCGGCGGGATCCGCGGTTCGCGCTGCACAGCGCCACGGTCGACCCCGTCGAGGGCGCCGAGGCGCAGTGGCCGGGGGAGGCGAAGATCGCCGGGCGGGCGCGCACCGAGGACGGCGAGCGGTTCCTGGCCGACGTCGCCGAGGTCGTCCACACCCACCTGAACGAGGCGGCAACGTTGCTGGTCGTCGAGTGGTGGACGCCGGAGGGCGGTCTGCGCAAGGTCGAGCGCGAGTAGTCGGCCCGCCCCAAGGTCGCGAATGAGTCATTCGCGACCTCTGAGGTCCCGAATGAGTCATTCGCGGCATCCGGGTGCGCCTCGATTAAGTCAACTGCTTGACTTAATCGCGGATCGTCGCCATGCTCGGGACAGGGGACATTCACCAACGAGAGGCCCGTGATGACGCCCAGCCACACCGACCCGTTGCCGCGTTTCCCGTTCGAGGCCGCCACCGCGCTGGCGCCGCCGGCCGAGTGGGCGGAGTTCCGGGAGAAGTGCCCGGTCGCGCGCGTGGCGCTGGCCAGCGGGGACGAAGCCGCCCTGATCACCCGCTACGACGACGTCAAGACCGTGCTGTCCGATCCGCGGTTCACCCGCCCGACGCCGGCGGACAACGCGGCCCGCGTCGCGGACACCGAGTCGGGCGGGGTGTTCAACAGCGAGATGGCGACCGTGCTCCCGCAGCACGGCGAAGCGCACCTGAAGTGGCGGCGCCTGCTGGGGAAGTGGTTCACCGCCAAGCGGATGAACGCGCTGCGGCCGGGCATGGCGGCGATGGCCGAGCAGCTCATCGACGAGCTGGTCGCGAAGGGCGCGCCCGGCGACCTCAAGGCCGGCCTCGCCTTCCCGCTGCCGGTCTGGGTCATCTGCGACATGCTCGGCGTGCCGGACACCGACCGCGACCGGTTCGCCCACTGGTCCGACGTCATGCTCAGCATGACCCGCTACACCCAGGCGGAGTTCGACGCGGCGCAGGCGGAGTTCGGCCGGTACATGGGCGCGCACATCGCGGCCAAGCGGGCCGAGCCGGGCGAAGACATCCTCAGCGCGCTGATCGCCGAGGGCGCCGGCTGGTCCGACGCGATGCTGACCGCCACCGGCATCGGCCTGCTCATCGCCGGCCACGAGACCACCGCGAACATGATCGCGAAGATGACGGCGATGCTGCTGGCCGACCGGAGCCGGTGGGAGCAGCTGCTGGCCGACCCGTCGCTGGTGCGCACGGCGGTCGAGGAGGCGCTGCGGGCGGACGCCAACGCGGGGGTGGGCATGCAGCGCTACCTCACCGAGGAGTTCGAGGTCGGCGGCACGGTGCTGCCGGCCGGGACGACCGCGATGTGCAGCATGGCCGCGGCCAACCGCGACGAGGACGCCTTCGAGAACGCCGCCGAGCTGGACCTGACCCGCAGCCCGAACCCGCACCTGGCCTTCGGCGCCGGCGCGCACGCGTGCCTCGGGCAGCCGCTGGCCCGCACCGAGCTGCAGGTCGTGCTGGAAGTGCTGCTGCGCAAGCTGCCGAACCTCGAGCTCGCCGTGCCGGCGGACGAGCTGCGGCGGGTCGAAGGGCTCGCGGTCGGCGGCCTGCGGGAACTGCCCGTCCGCTGGTGACGGACCGGGCGCGGGCGACGCGGGAGCGGATCCTCGTGGCGGCGGAACGCCTCTACGCCGAACACGGCGTGCTGGCCGTGTCCAACCGGCAGATCAGCGAGGCGGCCGGGCAGGGGAACAACACCGCCGTCGGCTACCACTTCGGCACCCGGGCGGAGCTGGTGCGGGCCATCGTCCGCAAGCACACCGGGTCGATCGAACGGCTGCGGGATCGCCGGCTGGGCCAGGGCCACGCGGAGCTGCGGGACTGGCTCGGGTGCCTGGTGCACCCCACGACCGAGCACCTGGCCGGGCTGGGCACGCCCACCTGGTTCGCCCGGTTCGCCGCCCAGGTGATGACCGAGCCGTCGCTGCGCGCGGTCATCGTCGAGGAGACGCTGACGTCCCCGTCGCTGGCGCGGACCCTCGCGGGCCTCTACCGGTGCCTGCCCGGGCTGCCCGCCGAAGTCCGCGCCGAACGCAACGACATCACCCGCCTCGTGCTGATGCACGCGCTGGCCGAGCGGGAACGCGCTCTCGCCGAAGGCGCGGGCACCCCGGCGGCCGGCTGGCGCGACACCGCCACCGCCCTCACCGACGTGCTGGCCGGGCTGTGGCTCGCGCCGGTCACCGAGCAACTCCAGTGAAAGGAACCACCATGAAGGTCACCGTGGACGAAGCCAAGTGCTGCGGGGCAGGCACCTGCGTCATGCTCGCCCCGGACGTGTTCGACCAGCGCGACGACGACGGCATCGTCATCCTGCTCGACGAACACCCCGGCGAAGCGCTGCACGGCGTCGTCCGGGAGGCGGCGAGCGTGTGCCCGGGTGTGGCGATTTCGGTCAGCGAGCAGGGATGACCGGCGACGTCCTGGTCGTCGGCGCCTCGGCCGCCGGGCTCGCGACCGTGGAAGCCCTGCGCCGCAAGGGCTACGCCGGGCGCGTGACGGTCCTGGGTGCCGAGGCGCACCTGCCCTACGACCGGCCGCCGCTGTCCAAGCAGGTCCTCGGCGGGAGCTGGGCGCCCGGGCAGGCGCAGTTGCGGACGCCCGCGGCACTGTCCGCATTGGACGCCGAGTTCGTGCTCGGCGACCCGGCGGTGCGCCTCGACGCCGGGGCGCGGACCGTCCACACCGCGGCCGGGCGGATCCTGACCGCGGACGCGGTCGTGCTCGCCACCGGGCTGCGGCCGCGCACCCTGCCCGGGCAGGACGGCCTCGCCGGCGTCCACGTGCTGCGCACCCTCGACGACGCGCTGGGCCTGCGCGCGGACCTCGCGCCGGGCAAGCGGGTGGTGGTCGTCGGCGACGGTGTGCTCGGTGCGGAAACCGCCGCGACCGTGTGCGCGGCGGGCGTGCCGGTCACCCTCGCGGGCCCCCAGCCCGCGCCGCTGGCCTACCAGTTCGGCTCCTTCGCCGCGGGCCTGCTCGCCGGACTGCACGCTGCTCGCGGTGTCGAGCTGCGGCTCGGCTCCGCGGTCACCGGGCTGGCCGCCGACGACGGCCGGGTCTCGGGAGTGCGGCTGGCCTCCGGCGAGGTGCTGCCCGCCGACGTCGTCGTGGTCGCCTTCGGGGCCGCGCCGGCGACGGAGTGGCTGGCGGGCAGCGGGGTGCTGTGCGACAACGGTGTCGTGTGCGACTCCCGCTGCCGGGCGGCGGACGGGATCTACGCGGCCGGTGACGTCGCTCGCTGGCACCACGAGGGCCTCGATGCGCTGCTGCGGCTGGAAAACCGGACCAACGCCACCGAGCAGGCGGTCGCCGTCGCGGGGAACATCCTCGGCGAAGACCGCCCGTACACGCCGGTGCCCTACTTCTGGACCAACCAGTTCGACGCCCGGATCCACGTGCACGGGACGTTGTCGGCGGACGCCGAGGTGTCCATTGTGGAAGGTGACCCGGGCGTGGGCCGGTTCGTGGCGCAGTACCGCCGCGGGGGTGCCGTCACCGGCGTGCTCGGCTGGAACATGCCCAAGCAGGCCCGGCTGCGGCGCCAGGACATCGCCGGTGCGGTGCTGGCCGGGAGAACCTGAAACCCCCCATCCGTCGGTTGACGGCGGTGCGGCGGCGGTCGATCCTTGTTCGCGTTAACACCGCGGGAAGGGTGCGCCATGGCCACGAAGAGAGCGCTTTCCAGAATTCTCGGCGTGCTGGTGGCCGCGGCCCTGCCGCTGCTGCCCGCCGCACCCGCCGAGGCGGCCGTCTCCGTGGTCAAGATCGCCGACACCCAGCTCGACGCGAAGGCGCTGTACTTCGTCTCCTACGACGGGCTGGTGAACAACGACTCCTTCCAGCAGAGCGGGATCTTCAGCTACGCGGGCTACCAGTACGCGGCCTGGTACACCGCGGACCGCAGTGCCGTGGTCGCCCGGCGGGCCGGGGGCGCCGGCGCGTGGCAGACCGTCGCGCTGCCGCACAAGCTGACCGTGGACGACTCGCACAACGTCATTTCGATGGGCGTCTCGCCCGAGGACGGCCGGCTGCACGTGGCCATGGACACCCACGGCAACCAGGTCTACTACGTGGAGTCGGTGGCCGGGCTGCTGTCCGCGCCCGCTTCGCACGCCTGGACGTCGTCGGCGTTCGGCGGGGTCCAGCGCACGCTGAACGGCGTCGACCTCGGCGCGATCACGTACCCGCAGTTCGTCGTCACACCGGAGCGCAAACTGCAGCTCAGCTACCGGACCGGGGCGTCCGGCAACGGCACCAACGAGCTCGCCGAGTACAGCGGGGGCAGCTGGCGCAAGCTCGGCAAGTGGTCGTCGGCGACCGGCTCGTGGACCTCCGGCAACGGCGTCACCAGCACGACCCGCAACATGTACCTGCACGGCATCACCTACGGCCCCGGCGGCCGGCTGCACACGACGTTCACTTGGCGCGAAGGCAATTCCGGGGTGCTGTGCAACTCCGGCGGCCTCGCCAACCACGACACCGGCTACGCCTACAGCGACGACCGCGGCCGGACCTGGCGGAACAACGCCGGCGCGGTCATCGCGACGACGGGCGGCACGCCGGTGGCCGTGTCCTCGCCCGGCACGGTCGTGGACCCGCTCGGCGTCGACCACGGGCTGATGAACCAGGAGAGCCAGGCCGTCGACTCCGCGGGGCAGCCGCACGCGGTGATCAGCTACGTGCCCGGCCGGTTCACCCAGTGCGTCTCGAACTACTCCGCGCAGCGCAAGCAGTACGGCCGCACGTTCTTCCTCAGCCGGGCGGCCGACGGCAGCTGGACCAAGCGCGAAGTGCCGGTCGCGCCCGAGTCCACCCAGCGGACGAAGCTGGTCTTCGACCGCGCCGACAACGCCTACCTCGTCATGCCGTACGGGCGGATCGTCGCGGCCACCAAGGCGAGCGGCTGGACCGACTGGAAGACGGTGTACAGCCCGGACCTGAACGCCTTCGGCGAAGTCGACGTCGACGACTCGCGGCTGGCCACCGACGGCGTGCTCTCCGTGCTGTACCAGCAGGCTTCGAGCGGGACGACACCCTCGCCGATTCGGGTGGCCGACTTCCGCCTGGGCTGAAGTGCTACTCGACTGTGACGGATTTCGCCAGGTTGCGCGGCTTGTCGATGTCGTAGCCCAGGGTCAGCGCCGCGTGGTAGGCGAGCAGCTGCAGCGGGATGGTCAGCAGGATCGGGTCGAGCTCCGGCTCGGTCTTGGGCACCACGATCCGCGGGACGTCCAGTTCGCCGAAGTCGACGTCCGCGTGGGTCACCGCCAGTACCGCGCCGCCGCGGGCCTTGATCTGCTGGACCGCGGCCAGGTTGCGCCCGGTCAGCTCGTCCGACGGCACGATGGCGACCGTCGGGAGTGCTTCGTCGATCAGCGCGAGCGGGCCGTGCTTGAGCTCCGAGGTCTGGTACGCCTCGGCGTGGCGGTAGGAGATCTCCTTGAACTTCTGCGCGCCCTCCCGGGCCACCGGGAAGCCGCGGACCCGCCCGACGAAGAAGAGGCTCTTCGCGGCGGCGACGGTCTTCGCGTGCTCGGCGATCTCCGGTTCGAAGTCCAGGACGGCCTTGATCTGGCCGGGCAGCGCGCGGATCGCGTCGATGATCCGCTGACCGTCCGCATTGGACAGATCGCGCACCCGGCCGAGGGCCAGCGCGATCAGCGCGAACCCGACGGCCATGTTGGTCAGCGCCTTGGTCGAGGCGACCGCGATCTCCGGGCCGGCGTGCAGGTAGACGCCGCCGTCGCAGGCGCGGGCGATCGTCGAGCCGACGACGTTGACCAGGCCGACGACCCGGCCGCCCTTGCGCTTGATTTCCTCGACGGCGAAGGCGGTGTCGATCGTCTCGCCGGACTGGCTGACCGCGATGTAGAGCGTGTCGGCTTCGATGATCGGGTTGCGGTAGCGGAACTCCGACGCGGCTTCGGCGTCGGCCGGGATCCTCGCCAGCTCCTCGATCATCGTCGCGCCGATCTGGCCGACGTAGTAGGCGGAGCCGCAGCCGAGGATCTTCACGCGGGCGAAGCCGCGCAGCTCCCGCGGCGTCAGGTTGAGCCCGTCCAGGCGGGCGACGCCGAACCGGTCGTCCAGCCGGCCGCGGATGATCCGCTCGACGGATTCGGGCTGTTCCTGGATCTCCTTGGCCATGTAGTGCGGGTAGCCGCCCAGGTCGAGGTCCTCGGCGTTGATGTCGATCTCGGTGGCGGGCTTGGTGGTGTCGCTCTCGTCGACGGTGAAGGTGCGGTAGCCGGTGGCGAAGACGGTCGCGAACTCGCCGTCGTCGAGGTGCGCGACCTGCGAGGTGTGCCGGACGAGCGCGGCGAGGTCGCTGGCGACGAACATCTCCCGCTCGCCGACGCCGATGATCAGCGGCGAGCCGTTGCGCGCGATGACCAGGCGGTCCGGGTGCGCGCTGTCGGTGACGGCGATCGCGTACGTGCCGGTGATCCGCGAGACCGCCTCCACGACGGCGTCCTCGAGGTTTTCGGCGGCCGACCGCGCGATCAGGTGGGCGAGGACCTCGGTGTCGGTCTCGGAGGTGAGGGTGACGCCGGCGTCGGCGAGCTGGGCGCGCAGCGTGTCGGCGTTGTCGATGATGCCGTTGTGGACGACGCTGATCCGGCCGTCCTCGGACGTGTGCGGATGGGCGTTGGCCTCCGACGCGGGCCCGTGCGTGGCCCAGCGCGTGTGCCCGATGCCGGCCTTGCCGGCGAGCCGCTTGGGCAGCGCGGCGGTGAGGTTGCGCACCCGGCCGACGACGCGGTGGACCTGGGTGCCGCCCTTGGCGCCGAGGACGGCGATGCCCGCCGAGTCGTACCCGCGGTACTCGAGCCGGGTCAGGCCCTCGAGCAGGATGGGGGCGGCGTTCTGGCCGCCGATGTAGCCGACGATCCCGCACATGGCGAACCTCTTCCTAGCCGTAGACGATGCGGCGCAGCTGCCGCTCGGAGAGGACCGGCGCGGCCACCAGCCGGCCACGGAGCTCGGCGGCGATCAGCGGGAAGATCTCGGGGTTCTTCCGGCCCTGGGCCTGCAGCTCGGCGTGCCGGTGGCGCACGTAGTCCTCGGTGGGAGTCCGGTAGAAGGCCAGGACATCGTCGACGACCCGGGCGGCGACCCCGGGCGGCAGCCCGGTGGACGCGGCCACGCGCTCGACGATGTCGGTGTCCTCCACGCGGGCCATCATGCCTCTTCGCGCGGTGAACCCCAAATTCTTGCCCGAAATCGGGCAAGTTCTAATTTCGTTGGACAGTGTCACCCGTCCCGGACGAGGGTGGCGGGGTGCGACAGGACATCTGGGACGCCGAGACGGCCGAGCGGTACGACACCCCCGGCACCGGCATGTTCGCCCCCGAGGTCGTCGAGCCCGCCGTAGCGCGCCTGGCCGAGCTGGCCGGCGACGGCCGGGCGCTGGAGTTCGCCATCGGCACCGGGCGGATCGCCGTCCCGCTCGCCGAGCGCGGGGTGCCCGTCACCGGCATCGAGCTCTCCGAGCCGATGCTCGACCGGCTGCGGCGGAAGGCGGCGCTCCCGGTCGTCGTCGGGGACATGGCGACGGCGCGGGCCGAGGGCCGGTTTTCGCTGGTCTACCTCGTGTACAACACGATCTCGAACCTGCTCACCCAGGATGGGCAAGTGGCGTGCTTCCGCAACGCCGCCCGCCACCTGGACCCGGGCGGCCGGTTCGTGATCGAGCTGGGCGTCCCCGAGCTGCGGCGGCTGCCGCCGGGGCAGGACGCCGTGGTGTTCCGCGCCGACAACGGGTACGTCGGTGTCGACACCTACGACACCGTGCGCCAGCACCTGGTGTCGCACCACTTCACGTTCGGCGACGGCCGGCAGGCGCGGGTGGGCCGCTCGCCGCACCGCTACATCTGGCCGGCCGAGCTGGACCTGATGGGCCGCCTGGCCGGGTTCGAGCTCGAGTCAAGGCACGCGGACTGGACCGGCGCGGAGTTCACGACGGCGTCGGAATCGCACGTTTCGGTCTATCGGCTGGGCTGATCGCTTCGCCCGGGGAAGCCGCGGGGGCCAGTTCGGCCAGCACCGCCCGGATCGCCGGGCTCGCCTCCGCACTGCGCCGCCACACCGCGTGCACCTCGCGCTTCGGCGGCCGCCGCAACGGCCGCGCCACCAGGCCTTCGCCCAGCGGCGGCCGCGCGAGCCGGGGGATCAACGCCACCACCTCGCCCGGAACCACCAGCGACAGCTGCGTCGCGAAGTCGTCCACCGAGTGGCGCACGTCCGGCTGGGCCTGCGCGAACAACCGCCGGAACCACTGGTGGCACACGGTTCCCGGCGGGCTGGTCACCCACGCGTGCCCGGCCAGGGCGGCCTCGTCGAGCGGCGCGTCGAGCCGGGCCAGCGGGTGCTCGCGGCTCATCACCACGTCGCCGAGGTCCGTGTGCAGCCAGCGCCGCACCAGCGACGGCGGCAGCGGGGCCGGCAGCAAGCCGTCGGCGTCGTGGACGAGCGCCAGGTCCGCCGTTCCCGCGCCGACACTGTGCAACGCCTCGTCGGGGTCCTGCTCCGTGAACTCCACGCGCAGCTCCGGGCACCGCGCCGCCAGCCGGGGCACGACCGGGGCGAGCAGGCCGCGGATGGCCGTCGAAAACGCCGCCACCCGCAGCGTGCCGCGCGGTGCGGCCGCCGACACCGACCGGGCCGCTTCGGCGCAGCGTTCCAGCGCCTGGAACACCTCCGGCGCCGAGTCGGCGATCGCCTGCCCGGCCGGGGTCAGCACCACCCCGCGGCCCGCCGGGGCCAGCACCGGCACCCCGATCTGGCGTTCCAGCCGCTTGATCTGCTGCGACACCGCCGACGCCGTGAACCCGAGCTCCTCGGCCGCCCGGGCCAGCGACCCGAGTGCCGCCACCGCGCGCAACGCCCGCAGCGCGCCCACCTCGATCATGAAGCCAGGCTACGCAATACCCGCAAAAAAGCATCGCTGGACCGCAGCAGTCGCACTGGGCAAGGTCAGGGCATGACCGAATTCGGCGCCAACCTCGTCGCGATGGTGACTCCCATGCAGCCCGGCGGCGCGCTCTGCGAACCCGGCCTCGCCCGGCTCGTCGACCACCTGCTGGCCACCGGGTGCGACGGCCTCGTCGTCGGCAGCACCACCGGCGAGTCCCCGACGCTGTCCGGCGCCGAGTCCGCGGGCCTGATCCGGGCGGTGGTGGCCCGGACCGGAGACCGCGCCCGGGTGATCGCCGGCGTCGGCACCCACGACACGGCGACGAGTGTCCGCCGCGCCCGCGAAGCCGAGGCGGCCGGCGCCGACGCACTACTGCTCGTCTGCCCCTACTACTCGCGGCCGACGCAGGCCGGCGTGCTCGCCCACTGCCGGGCCGTGGCGGACGCCACCGAGCTGCCGGTGATGCTCTACGACGTCCCCGCGCGCACCGGCCTCGCGATGACGCCGGCGACCCTGATCGAACTGGCCGGCCACCCGCGGATCCGGGCGGTCAAGGACGCCAAGGGCGACCTGGCCGAAGCGACGACGGTCATGTCCCGGACGTCGCTGGCGTACTACTGCGGCATCGACGAGCTCAACCTGCCCTACCTCGCGTGCGGCGCCGCGGGCCTGGTCAGCGTCGTGGCCAACGTGGCCGCCGGGCGCACCGCCGACCTCATCCGCACCGTCCGCGACGGCGACCTCGAGCGGGCGCGCGCGATCAACAAGGAGCTGATGCCGGTGACGGACCGCCTGATGCGCGCCGGCACGGGCGCGGCGAACGCCAAGGCCGCCCTGGCGGATCTCGGGATCATCCCGCACGCGAGCGTGCGGCTCCCGCTTGTCGAAGCGAAGACCGCCTGATCAGCCTGCCGTCCCGGTCGGCCGGAGCTCGCCTTCGGGATCGTCAGTCCCTGAAGGCGTCTTCGGCGCTCGGGTACGTGGGGAAGAAGTCCGCGAGGCCGATCAGCCCGAACGTCCGGCTCAGCCGGGCCGGGAGGGCGGCCAGCGCGACGGCCGCTCCGGCCGCCTCGGCGACGTTGCGGGCCGCGATGAGCGCGGAGATCCCGCTGGAGTCGCAGAACGTCACCCCGGCCAGGTCCACCACCAGCACCTGGCCGGGCTGCAGGACGAGCGCGGCCACCTCGGCGCGCAGGCGCGGTGCGGTGGCCACGTCGAGCTCTCCCTCGACGGTCACCACCGCGCCGCCCGAGGTGGTGCGCGTCGTGACGGAGAACGAGGTACCGGTCACGGTCGTTCGCCTCCGGGAAGCGGGATGCTCAGCGCCAGCAGGGCCGTGTCGTCCTCGACGCCGTCGCCGAAGCCGGCTAGCAGGCCGGTGACCGCCGTGATCACCGCCGGTGCCGTCGTCGGCGCCAGGCCGGTCAGGTGCTCCTGCAGCTGTTCTTCGCTGTAGCGGACGCGGCCCTGGGTGCGGGCTTCGGTCAACCCGTCGGTGTACAGCAGGAGGGTGTCGCCCGGGGTCAGGAAGACGTCCACGGCGGCGAAGCGCGCGCGGGGCAGCGCCCCCACCAGCTGGCCGCCCGGGACAGGCAGGAACGTGGACGTGCCGTCGGCGCGGATCAGCAGCGCCGGCGGGTGGCCGCCGGTGGCCAGGGTGATCGCCGCGCCGCCGTCCCCGGGCCGGAGGTGGCCCTGGATTACGGTGCAGTAGCGCGGGTCCGGGCCGCGGTACTCGTGGTGCAGCACGGTGTTGAGGTGAGCCAGCACGGTGGCCGGGTCCGGGTCGTGCACCGCGGCGGCGCGCAGCGTGTAGCGCGCCAGGGACGTCACCACGGCCGCGGCGGCGCCCTTCCCGGACACGTCGCCGAGGAAGAACCCCCAGGTGTCGCCGGTCAGCGGGAACAGGTCGTAGAAGTCGCCGCCGACCTCGTCGGCCGACGCCGGGTGGTAGTAGGCCGCGACCTGCACCCCGGGCACCTCGGCCAGGGTGGGCGGCAGCAGGGTCTGCTGCAGCGTCCGCGCGAGCCGCTGCACCCGGTCGCGTTCGCGCTCGGCCTCTTCGCGCGCCCGCAGCAGTTCCTGCTCGTAGGCCCGCCGGTCGCGCGCGTCGAAGATCGTGGTCCGGATCAGCTGCGCCTGTCCGTCGGAGCCGGTCTTGACCGTCGAGGTCACCAGCACCGGCAGCCGGCTCCCGTCCGCGGCCTTCAGCTCGAAGGCGACCCCGCCGAGCTGACCCTGCATGCGCAGGAGCGGCGCGAAGTGCGTCTCGTGGTAGATCCGGCCGCCGACGGTGAGCAGGTCGGCGAACCGGCGCCGGCCCACGACGTCGTCACGCTCGTAGCCGAGCCAGCCGAGCAGCGTCGCGTTGATCTTCGCGATCGTGCCGTCCAGCAGTGTCGAGAGGTACCCGCAGGGGGCGTGCTCGTAGAGGTCTTCCGCGCTGTCCTCCAGCAAAGCCGAGAATTCCGGTGCGGCGCTTTCCTGACCACCCGGGCCCGGGTGGTCTTGGCACATCATGGGCCGCCCACGAACGCCGTGATCGCCTCGGCCGTCGCCTCCGGCGCGCTGAGCTGGGGGCAGTGCCCGGTCGCGGCCAGCGTCACCAGGGTGCTGCCGCTGATCTGCTCGTGGGTGAACCGCCCCACCTCGGGCGGCGCGATGGCGTCGTTCGAGCATTCGAGCACGAGCGTCGGCACCGCGACCTTCGCCAGGTCGGCCCGGTTGTCGGAGAGGAACGTCACCCGGGCGAAGACGCGCGCGATCGCGGGATCGGTGCGGCAGAAGCTGTTCGTCAGCTCCTCGCCGAGCTCCGGCCGGTCCGGGTTGCCCATGATCACCGGCGCCATCGTCGCCGACCAGCCCAGGTAGTTCGATTCGAGCGAGGCGAGCAGCTCGTCGATGTCTTCGCGGCTGAACCCGCCGCGGTAGCCGTCGTCGTCGAGGTAGCAGGGGGACGGCGTGAGCAGCACCAGCTTCGCGAACCGCTCCGGTTCCCGGTTGGCGGCCAGCACCGCGATCATCGCGCTGACCGAGTGGCCCACCAGCACGACGTCCCGCAGGTCCAGCTCGTGGCAGATGGCCAGGACGTCGTCGGCGTAGCCGTCGAGGCTGCCGTAGCGCTCGGGCGTCCAGGCGGCCAGGTCCGAGCGCCCGGCGCCGGTGTGGTCGAACAGCACGACCCGGTACCGCCGCGCGAGTTCGGGGACGACGAGACGCCACAGGTTCTGGTCACAGCCGAAACCGTGGGCCAGCAGGACGGTGGGGCCGTCTTCCCGGCCGGTGACGGTCACGTTGTTCCTGGCGCGCATGCTCACCGCGCACATCCTGCCACCGACCCGGCACCACCGTGGGCTGAGCGCCGGTTTTCCGCGTCCGCGGCTTCGAGCTCACCGCCGCCGCTGGGCGAAGCCGTCCAGCAGGCAGTCCAGGCCGAGCTCGAAGCGGGCGTCCGCCGTCAGGTCCGGCAGGTCCGGGAGCCAGGCGGCGAGCGAGTCGTCGGCCATCTCGCCCGCGTATGCCCCCAGGTCCTCGGTCGAGCCGATGCCGAACCGCTCGAGCAGCACCAGCTCGCGGCTGACGCTCATCGCCGTCCCGGTGACGTAGTTGTCCAGCAGCGAGGCGTAGGCGACGGCCGGCGTGAGGCCCGCGCCGTCGAGGACCGTCAGCAGGAAGGCGGCGCGGCGCAGGGTGCGGGGGCCGAACGGCGGCCGGCCGTCCACGAGCTCGGCGTACCAGCGGTGCCGGCCGATCATCGCCCACAGGCTGGTGGCGAGCCCGCGCAGGTCGCCGCGCCAGTCGCCGCTCGGGGCCGCGGGCACCGCGACCTCGGCCGACACCTCGTCGAGCATCAGGTCGACCAGGCCGTCCTTGTTCAGGACGTACCGGTACAGCGACATCGGCGCCGAGACGCCGAGCGCGTCCGCCACCGCCCGCATGGTCAGGGCGGCGACCCCGCCGGTGTCGGCGACTTCGATGGCCGCGCGCACGACCGACGCGCGGGTGAGGGCGTTCTTGCGGCCCGGCGGCTCCGGGTGGTGCCAGATGAGACGTGGCATGCGCGGAGTGTACAGCGTACATTCGAGTGTACGACGTACATTCGGGAGGGTGGATGCAGCTCCGGGGGATCAACTACGACACCGGCTTCGGCGGCGCGGTCGGCGACCGGTCGCGCCGGGACTTCGAGCCCGCGGTCGTGCGGCGGGAACTCGAGATCATCGCGACGGACCTGCACTGCGATGCGGTCCGGATCAGCGGCGACGATCCGGACCGGCTCGCGCTGGCCGCGCACGCCGCGGTCGACGCCGGGCTGCGCGTGTGGTTTTCGCCGTTCCCGATGGACCGCACGCCACCGCAGCTGACGCCCTACTTCGCCGAATGTGCCCGGCGAGCGGAGGAGATCCGGGTGCGGGACCCGGAAACGGTGCTCGTGCTCGGCTGCGAAATGTCCCTGTTCTGCACCGGGTTCGTGCCCGGCGCCTTCCTGCTGGAGCGCTTGCGCAACGCGGCGGATCCCGCCGCCTGGGCCGGGTTCTCCCGCGAGTGGGACTTCGGCACGATGCTCCGCGAGCTCGCCGGGGTCGCGCGGCAGCACTTCGGCGGCCGGCTCACCTACGCGGCCGGCGAGTGGGAGGAGATCGACTGGGCGGACTTCGATTTCGCCGCCGTCAACCTCTACCGCTCGGCCGCCAACGCCGGCGACTTCGCCCAGCACGTCCGGGCTCACCGGAGCCACGGAAAACCGCTGGTCGTCACGGAATTCGGCTGTTGCACCCACCGGGGCGCGGCCGACGCGGGCGGACTGGGGTGGACGATCGTCGACTTCGACGCCCGCCCGCGGACGCTGAACGGCGACTACGTCCGCGACGAGGCCGGTCAGGCGGCGTACTTCACCGAGCTGATGGACGTCTTCGAGGCCGAGGGCGTGCACGGCGCGTTCTGGTTCACCTTCGCCGGCTACGAGTACCCGTCCGGTCCGGAGCCCCGGCACGACCTCGACCTGGCGAGCTACGGCGTCGTCAGAGTCCTCGACGGATCGGACGGCACGGCGTACCCGGGGCTGACGTGGGAGCCGAAGGAGGTCTTCCACGCCGTCGCGGCCCGGTTCGCCCGGCCTTGATCAGCCGAGCGCGTCGTCCCGGGTGGCGGCGACGGCCAGCGCCTCGTGCAGGCCGGTCAACCGCAGGGTGCGGTTGACGACGCCGCCTTCGGGGGCGACGACCCGGACCCGGGTGCCGGGACCGGCCTCGCGCCGGGCCTCGAGCAGCGCCGTGATGCCGATGGACGCGAGGAAGGACACGTCGGACAGGTCGATGACCAACAGTTCCGGCGCGTCGGCGAGGGCGGTGGTGACGCCGTCGCCGAGCACGGGGGCACTGAGCAGGTCGATCTCGCCCGCCACCGCCAGCACGACCGCGCCGCCCGAGTGGTGGGCCGTCACGCGCAGGAGGTCCTGGGGCCGGACCCGGTTGCCCTCAGCGGCCACGATCACCCCTGGGCTGCATGCGGAAATCCCTTCTTCGCCGAGCGGCCGGTCCGCTCCGGATCGGTGGTACCCCGGCGTCGCAATGACGAAACATCGGGCAACGACCCGAACGGAGTCATTCTCGCGGGGCGGGTGTCCCGCCGGGCGTCATCGGGCCGCGCGTTGAACGCGATTACGGTGATCGGGGAGGCATCTCGCGTGATTGAGGAGTCGACTCGCGTGATTGGAGGGACGACACGCGTGACTGGAGGGGCGACACGGTGGGGCCGGGCCGGGCGTGAGAGGTCAGATCAGCGGCTCCGCCCGGTACCGCCCGATCCGGTCGACCAGGGCACCCACCGCCGCGTCGCCGCGATGCGCGCGCAGGAGCCGCTCCAACGGCGCCAGCCGGTCCTTCGGCCGGACCGAGCCCACGTGCCCGGCCAGCGTGACCGCTTCCTCGCCGATCCGGGTGGCCTCGTCGAGATCGCCCCGGAGCGCGTGGTTCTGGGCCAGCATGATCAACGTCAGCGATCGGCTCCGGGCCATGTCCGGGCCATAGCGGTCCGCCGCTCCGGTCAGCTGGGTGATCGCTTCGCCGCTGTGGCGGGCCGCCACCACGGTGGCCAGCTCCGTCAGGACCGTGCCGCGCATCGCCGCCATGTCCGGCTCGCGGAAGAACGCCTCCCACGGCCTCGGGTCCGGCCACGAACCCGCCGCCGCGAACGCCGTCTCGGCCTCCGCCAGCCGGGTCAGGGCCGTGCGCTCGTCGCCGCCCATCGCGAACGCCCACGCCTCGTTGGCCGCGAGGATCGCCAGGGCCCGGCGGGAATCCGAGCGCCGCGCGGCGGCCCGGCCCCGGGCGAACTCGCCCAGCGCACCGGGCACGTCGTGGCGGTGCAGGTGCACGCGGCCGAGCCGGTAGCGGATGTTCGCCACCAGGCTGTCGTTGCCGGCCTCGGCCGCGATCTCCAGCGCGCGTTCGAAGCGGCGCCGCGCCGGTTCCCCGCGTCCGATGTCGAACTCGGTCCAGCCCAGCAGGTTGTGCACGTCGGCCAGCACTGTGGACAGCCTGGCCCGCAACGGTTCCGGGACCGTACCCCAGTGCAGCAGCAGGCTCGCCGTCTTCACCACCCGGACGGCGTCGCGGCAGAACCCGCCGCCCTGCCGGTAATCCAGCGCCCGCAGGACACCGACGGCCGCTTCCAGCTCGCCGACGTCGGTGGTCTCGATGTGGATCGGAAGGGATTCGCCATCGCCTGTCGTCGTCACCATGACCTCACCTCGCGCAGTGCGCACGCATGGTCGGGTTGCCGGCGCCAGGGAGATACCCACGACGAGCCCGGCGGAAACGGCCGTCACCCGTCGGGGAACGTCAAGGACGCAGGAACCGCGCGAGCGGCAACCGGGCCTCGGCCATCGCCCGCGCGACGAGCGCGGCGAACTGCTCGGCGCCGTACCGGCTGAGGTGGGTCGCGTCGTCGACGCCGTCGTGCGCGAGCGTCAGGTACAGCGGCCAGGACGCGGCTTCGCCCAGGCTTTCCACCAGCGCCTGGCTGCGGGCGGTCAGGTCGAGCAGCGGGATCTGCTGCTGCCGGGCGACGTCCCGCAGCACCGCGGGCAGGTCCACGCCGAGGTTGTTGACGACGAGACCGAGCGGCGTGAGCTTGCCGTCCGCGCCGAACCGGTGCCGCACCGGGGGTGTGACCATGACCGGCAGCCCGCCCTGGTCCCGGACGCCGGTGATCAGGGTGGCGAGGTTGGCGCGGTAGACGTCTTCGGTCGTCTGCTTGTCGTTGTGCGCCAGCTGGATCAGGACCGTGTCCCCGCGCCGGATCATCGGCCGCACCCGGGCGAAGTAGAGCGGGTCCGCGAGGTAGCTGACCGTGCTCGCGCCCGATTGGGCGTAGTTCCGCACGCTCGGCCCGGCGCGGAAGAACTCCGGCAGCGCCTGGGCCCAGCCGTTCTTCGGCAGGTACGCCCAGTCCGACGCGGTGGAGTCGCTGATGACGAAGACCCGCGGCGCCCTCGGTTCCGGTGTCACCGCGATCCGGACCGGCTGCGGCGCCGGACCGGTGAGGTGCACCTGCAGTCCCGGCGTGCCCGGGCCGTCCTGGCCGCTCGGCATGCCCTCGGGCGTGCGCACCTCGACCGTCACCGAACGCTCGACGTACTGTCCCGCCCTGGTGGACACCGGGGCGAGCGCGATCCGCCGGGCCTCGACGTCCAGCCCGGTCGACCCGGCGTCCCGGCCGCCCAGCACCACGTCGATCCGGTAGTCGCCCGCCGGGACGTCGAACGAGCACGAGCCGGTGCACACGGTCCACCGTGGAGCCGCGTCCGCGACGGCCGGGAGGGTGCCGAGCGCGAGGGCGGCCACCAGGACGAGGATCTTCACGGCGCTTCCTCCGGGGCGATGGCGAGCAGGGCGATGGTGGCGAGGTTCCGCTGTGCGAAGTCGTTGGTGGCGAACGTGGCGAAGTCGCCGGCGGGGTTCGTCGTGGTCCGGGTGGGGATCTCCGTCACCGGAGCGGCCACCGCGGAACCGGTGACGCGTTCCGCGGGCGGCCACGGCTTGCCCGCCGGGTCACTGGTGAACTGGTCCCAGCCGCGCTTGCGCAGGTTCGCGTCGCCGAGCTGCTCGCCCGCCCAGGCCGTCACGCGGGAGTAGATCGTCTTGAACAGCCCCGGGTTGAAGTCGCGGCCGTACCGGGCGATCTTCTCGGCCGACGGCGCCTGCGCGTACCGGGCGAAGTCCAGGTAGGTCCGGCGGAACTCCGGGACGTCGACCAGGTCGAGGGCTTCCCAGAGGATCTGCTCGCCGAGGAAGGCCATCGACAGGTTGTAGCCGCCGTCGAAGTCGCCCTTCTCCAGGTTCACCAGGTGGCCGGTCGCCGGGTCGAAGCCGACCGCGCCGCCCGCCTCGCCGGTGAACAGCCCGGCGGGGAACGTGGCGATGTCCTTCATGCCGGTGACGATCCGGTCGCGCCAGCGGACGTCGCCGGTGCGTTCCCACTCCGTCAGCCAGTTGCTGACCAGCGCGTACCAGTCGGGTCCGATGCGGACGCGGGCCGGCGCCTTCGTCTGCGGCGGCAGGACTTCGCGCAGCGGGTCCACCGTGCGCAGCGTCTCGTCCACCTGCAGCGACGACCGGATCAGCTCGCCCAGCAGCTCGTCGGCGGTGAGGTAGTAGGAGAACCGCTTCGTGAACGACTCGCCGACCCGCGCCTCCTTGGCGCCGTCGCCCCAGTGGACGACGGCGTGGCGCGACCCGAGCCCGGCGAACCGGCCGCTGTGGTGGGTGTCCACTTCGGACACGTGCTGGGTCATCGCGTGCGCCAGCCGGAACGTCCGGGGATCGCCCGAGCGCAGGAAGGCGTACCAGAGCAGGGCGTCCGTGCCGAGCTCGGCGTTGTCCCAGGCGTACCCGCCGACGTCGTAGCGCCATTCGTGGCGGTCCGCGTCGTAGGTGTGCATGACGTCGCCGTAGTGCCAGAACCCGTACCACTCGCGCTCGTCGACCTGGTCGGCGTAGAACCCGATCTCCCGGGCGATCCCGTCTTCGAGGGCCGCCCGGGCCGGTGTGCTGCGGTCGGGCAGGCTCCAGCGGCCGAACACCCCGGCCGCGTGGTAGGTGCCCGGATCGGTGACGAGCTGCGGCGGCGCGGTCAGGGTGGCCGACAGCGCGGCGATCGTGTCGCGGGGCGGGGTGGCCGCCAGGGCCCACAGCCGCAGCTCGGTCGAGCGGACCATGCCCTGCGGCGTCGCGAAGCCTTCTTGGACGTCTTCGTAGGACAGGTCGAGCCCGTGGGCGACGGTGTCGTAGGTGCGCAGGTCCATCGCCGGGGCCAGCGGGGAGTACGACCAGAGCGTCACCGACGCCGTGTCCGTCGCCGCACCGCGGACGTCCAGGGAGCGCGGGGCGCGCTGCCAGAAGTCACGCAGCCCGAAGCCCAGCCCGCCGGCGGGACCGCCGACGTAGCCGAAGCCGGACGCGCGGTCGCCGTGACCCGCGTGCTTGAGCCAGCTGCCCGCGGCGCTCGTGCGCTTCCACACGGCGAAGTGGCGGGCGGACTCCTGGAACAGCGTGAAGTCGTTCCACAGAGCGAGGTTCTGGTAGCCGTCGCGCACCTGCTGGCCCCACTGCGCGACCGGCGGGGTGGCGGTGCCGTCGGTCTGGGCCTTCCGGACGGCCGTGCCGGGGTCGCGGCGCAGGCCGGTGAGCACCCGGACGGGCTCGCCCCAGACGCCGCCCGCGGCCGTGCCGAAGCGGACGTGCCGGTTGTGCGGCTCGTCGGTCAGCGGAACGGCGAACCGCAGGCCGAGCCCGCGGACGAAGTCGTGGTTTTCGTCGGCGTCCCAGCGGAAACTGTGCACCACGCGCAGGGATTCGTCACCCGCGCCGAGGTAGACGCGCAGGGTCCAGGGCAGGATCGCGCGGGTGCCGCGGCCGCGGTCGCGCCGGTACCGGCCGGTCAGCTTGACCACCGCGCGCACCGGGCCCGCCTGCTCGACCTCGGCGCGTTCGACGATGCCCGTCCAGTCCTCGCGGCGGGGCACCCGGGTCTCGCCGTCGTCGTCCGGCTGGTCCTGCAGCCGCAGCACCAGCTCGCCGTCGCGGGCGACGACCCGGCCGGCCCGGGACAGCGACGGCAGCGCGACGGCGCCGGTCGTGGCGAGCTTCAGCTCGACCGTTCCGTTGGCCACGGCGATTTCGCGCGGCGACCGGCGGACGGTGACCGGAACCGGTGGCGGCGCGGGTGTGCCGGGGGCCAGCGCGAAGGTGTCCGCGGTGGCGGCCGGCGGCACGGCGTGCCCGGTCCACTTGACCGAGCCGTCCGGCCAGTACGCCAGCGGCCACGACTGCAGCGGGACTCCGCTGCCGTCCCCGGCGTGCAGGGCCAGCGGGACGTTCCTGGACAGCGTTCCCCGCGGCCACGGGACGCCGAAGGCGCAGCCCACCGGGGCGGCGGGCCGGCCGTCCAGCCAGTGCAGGCGCACTTCGCCGCCGCCGGACGCAGGGGCGGTGTCCGGGGCGGTGGCCGCCGCGGCGGCCACCGGTGGGGTGACGGCGGTGGCGGCCAGTGCCGACACGCCGCCGAGGAAGACTCTGCGGGAAAGGGGGAACTGCGGGGACATCGTCGGCCTCCGGATCAGCTCGTCGCTGCCGCGATGAACCGATTCAAGCCAGACCGTTCCCGGGTTGTCAACCCGGTCGACCCGATCAGTCCAGTCCGCGAGTAAGCGCTTTCTCGATGATCGGAGGAACGCGTGCGGCCGTTCGATCGATTCGAAAGTTTCGGCGCTTTCGGGGCGATCATTGCTGGTTGACGCCGCCCGCGCGCGGACTTACCGTGCTTGAACCGATTCAAGACCGAATTCCGGTGAGCTCGCCCGGGTGGTGGTCGCCAGAAGGGAAATTCGATGAACGGACGGTTCGGGGTGCGCGCCGGCTGGGCGGCGGTCGTGGCGGTCACGCTGGCGGGTCTGGTCACCGGGTGCGGTAGCGGCGGCGACGCGCCGGGACCCACGACGATCCGCTTCGTCTGGTGGGGCAACGAAGACCGCGCCAAGGTCACCAAGGCCGCGGTGGACCTGTTCATGAAGGACAATCCGGGCATCACGGTCCAGACGGAGTACGCCGCGTACGACGCCTACTTCCAGAAGCTCTCGACCCAGGTCGCCGGCGGTGCGTCGCCGGACCTGGTCCAGCTGGACCGCGCGACGCTCGGCGAGTACCAGCACCGGCACGTGCTCGAGGACCTGAGTCCGTACGTGGGCAAGGCGGTCGACGTCACCGGGATCGCGCCCGCGCTGCTGGCCGGCGGGAAGATCGACGGGAAGCAGTACGCCGTGCCCGGCGGCCAGACCACGCAGATGCTCGCCTACGACCCCGCGGTATTCACGAAGGCCGGCGTCGAACCGCCGTCCGGGCCCGGCAAGAGCTGGACCTGGGCGCAGTTCGGCGACGGCTTGCGCAAGGTGGCCGCGACCGGGGTGGCCGGGACGACCGACTTCGGCTGGGCGATCGACTGGTTCGAGGTCTGGCTGCACCAGCACGGCAAGCAGCTCTACACCGACGACGGCAAGCTCGGCTTCACCGCCGCCGAGCTGACGCAGTTCTGGACGCTGACCGGCGGCCTGCGTGCGGCCAAGGCCGTCACCGCGCCCGAGGTCACCACGAAGATGGACGGCTCGATGCCGAACTCGGGCCTGGTCACCAAGCACGCCGGGTCGGAGATCAACTACGACTCCAGCCTCAGCGCCTACGTCTCGAGCTACGGCCCGGGGATCAAGGCGGCGCCGCTGCCCACCGACGGGACGGCGTCCGGCATGGCCGCGATGCCGCCGGTCACCTTCGCGGTCGCGCAACGCTCGGCCCACAAGGAGGCCGCCGCCAAGCTGCTGAGCTTCCTGGTCAACAACCCCGAAGCGGGGAAGCTGCTGGGCGTGGCGCGCGGGCTGCCGCCCAACACGGCGATCCGCGAGCAGGTCTGCGGCGCGGCCCAGGCCGCCACGAAGGCGGTGTGCGACTACGAAAAGTCGGTCGCCGACCGGATCGGCCCGGCCACCGGCCTGTGGCCCACCGGGTCCGCGGCGGTCAAGCGCGACTTCCAGCGCGTCTACGACGACGTGATTTTCGGCCGCACGAGTGTCGCCGACGGGGCCGCGCGCGTGGTGCAGACCGCGCAGCAGTCGCTCGGGTCCTGAGGGAGAACGCACGATGACGCAAGCTGTGCTGGACCGGCCGGTGGCGCCGGACCGGGCCGCGCCCCGCCGTCGCCGCGCCGGCCAGGGCACCGGCTACCTGTTCCTGTCGCCGTGGCTGCTCGGCGTGCTGGTGCTGACCATCGGCCCGATGATCGCGTCGCTGTACCTGTCGTTCACCGACTACGACCTGTTCGACGCGCCGCGCTGGGTCGGCCTGGACAACTACGCCACGATGTTCACCCGCGACGAGCGGTTCTGGCACGCCGCCGGCGTCACCGCCCGGTACGTCGGGCTCTCGGTGCCGCTCAAGCTCGGGCTGGCGCTGGCCGTCGCGATGCTGCTGAACCGCGCCCGCCGCGGCGCCGGGCTGTACCGTTCGGCGTTCTACGCGCCCTCGCTGCTCGGCGCGAGCGTGAGCCTCGCCCTGGTGTGGCGCGCGATGTTCTCCACCGGCGGCACGGCGGACCGGGTGCTGGCCGCGTTCGGCCTCGGCACCGGCGGGTGGGTCGACCAGCCGCAGTTCGCGCTGCTGGCCGTGATCGCGCTGGCCGTCTGGCAGTTCGGCGCGCCGATGGTCATCTTCCTGGCCGGGCTCAAGCAGATCCCGAAGGAGCTGTACGAGGCGGCGGAACTCGACGGCGCCGGGGCCTTGCGCCGGTTCCGGTCGGTGACGCTGCCGATGCTGTCCCCGGTGCTGCTGTTCAACCTGGTGCTGGAGACCATCCACGCGTTCCAGTCGTTCACCGGCGCGTTCGTCGTCAGCAGCGGCCGCGGCGGGCCCAGCGACTCGACCCTGCTCTACACCCTCTACCTCTACCAGCGGGGGTTCACCGACTTCCGGATGGGCTTCGCCTCGGCGATGGCCTGGGTGCTGCTGGTGGTGATCGGCGTGCTCACCGCGCTGCTGTTCCGCGGCTCGCGCCGGTGGGTGTTCTACGCGGGGGAGGGGCGATGACCCGCCGGTCGTGGGGGTGGCACCTGCTGATGGTGCTCATCCTGGTGGTGCTGCTGTACCCCGTCGGCTGGCTCGTCTCGGCGTCGTTCAAGCCCGCGGAGGAAGTGCTGGCCGGGCTTTCGCTGCTGCCGTCGCACGCCACCGGGGACAACTACGCGCAGGTGTTCGCCGGCGTGGCCGGCTACAGCGTCTGGCACTACTTCGCCAATTCGCTGGTGATCTCCGTCGGCGCGGTGATCGGGAACGTCGTGTCGTGCTCGTTAGCCGCCTACGCGTTCGCTCGCCTGCACTTCCGGGGCCGCGGGCCGATGTTCGGGTTCATGCTCTCCACCATCATGCTGCCGCAGCACGTCGTGCTCATCCCGCAGTACGTGATCTTCCAGAAGCTCGGCATGGTCAACACGTTCTGGCCGCTGGTCCTGCCGAAGTTCCTGGCCACCGACGCGTTCTTCGTCTTCCTGATGGTCCAGTTCATCCGCGCGCTGCCCGGCGAACTGGACGAGGCCGCGACGATCGACGGCTGCGGGCCGGTGCGGACGTTCCGGTACGTGATCGCGCCGCTGCTGCGCCCGGCGCTGATCACCACCGCCATCTTCACCTTCATCTGGACCTGGAACGACTTCTTCTCGCAGCTGATCTACCTCAACGACCCCGGCCGGTTCACGCTGCCGCTGGCGCTGCAGATCTTCGTCGACCAGACGAGCCAGTCGGCGTTCGGCCCGATGTTCGCCATGTCGGTGCTCGCCCTGCTGCCGATCGGGCTGTTCTTCTTCGCCTTCCAGCGCTACCTGGTGGAAGGCGTGGCGACGTCGGGGCTGAAGGGATGAGCGCCCCAATGTGGCCTTGGTTGCGTCTGACGCACCCAAGGCGGCCTTCGGTGCGTCTGACGCACCGAAGGCCACATTGGGGCGCTCGGGCGCTGACGCTGCTCGGCGAGGTCCTCTTCGTCGGCCTCCTGGTCTGCGCGGCCTCGGTGTTCGTCGTGACGTCCCTGGCCGCGGCGGCCGCCGGTTCGGTCCTGGTCACCGAGGTCGCCGCGGACGTCCGGACCCCGAGCGTGCGCCGGTTCGCCCGGCTGTTCCGCACGGCGCTGGCCCACCCGGTGGCCGTGCTGGCCCCGCTGGGTCTGCTGGCCGTCGGGGCGCTCGACGTCGTCGCGGTGCTGGGCGGGCTGCCCGGCGGCCGGGTGTTCGGGGCCGTGCTGGGCCTGGTGCTCGCCGCGCTCCTCGCGGCCGGCCTGCGGGGCGCGGCGGCCTGGCGACCGGAGCGGCGCTGGCCGGCGGTGCTGGCGGCGGCCGGCCGGGAAACGGTCCTGGACTGGCGGGGCAGCCTCGGGCTGGTCGCCGCGATCGTCGTCGTGGCCGTCGTGGTGGGGCAGGCGCCGGCCTTCGTGGTCGTCGCCCCGGGCCTGCTTCTGCTGGCCGCGGTGGCGGTGGGCTCCCGGGACCGCCGGTGAAGCCGCCGATCGGCATCCGGGACGTCGCCGTCCGGGCCGAGGTGTCGGTCGGGACGGTGTCCAACGTGCTGAACCGCCCCGACGTGGTCGCCGCCGCCACCCGCGCGCGGGTCCTCGCCGCCATCGACGCGCTCGGGTACGTCCGCAACGAACCGGCGCGCCAGCTGCGTTCGGGCACCGCCCGCACGATCGGCCTGGTGGTGCTCGACGTGGGCAACCCGTTCTTCACCGACGTCGCCCGCGGTGTCGAAGAGGCGGCGAGCGAGGCCGGGCACGCGGTGATCCTGTGCAACAGCGGCGAATCCGTGGCCAAGGAACGCGGGCACGTGGAGCTGCTGGCTTCCCAGCGGGTGCACGGGGTGCTGATCACGCCGGTCGAGTCCGGGCCGGCACCGGTGCGGTGGCTGCGGGAGCGGGGCATTTCGGTGGTCCTGCTCGACCACCCGACCGCGGAGGAGGACCTCTGCTCGGTCGCGGTGGACGACCGCCACGGCGGCGAGCTCGCGGTCACCCACCTGCTGGCCGAGGGGTGCGAGCGCATCGTGATGGTCACCGGCCCGGCGGGCATCCACCAGGCCGCCGAACGCCACCGCGGTGCCCGCGACGCGATCCGGCTGGCGGGCCGGCCGCCGGACGTCCTCGAGGTGCTGCCCGCGCCGGCCCTCAACGTGGCGTGCGGCCTGCGGGCCGGCGAGCAGCTGCTGGCCAGGGCGGTGCTGCCGGACGCCGTCTTCTGCGCGAACGACCTGCTGGCGCTGGGCCTGCTCCAGGCCGCGGTGCGGGCGGGCGTGCGGGTGCCGGAGGACCTGGCGATCGTCGGCTACGACGACATCGACTTCGCGGCGGCGGCCGCGGTGCCGCTGACGTCGGTCCGCCAGCCGCGGCACGCGATCGGCCGCGCGGCCGCGGACCTGGTCATCGCCGAATCGCTGGCGCCGTCCGAGCACGAGCACCGGCACGTGGTGTTCACGCCGGAGCTGGTGGTCCGCGAATCGAGCCGCCGCCCCCGTCCTCGCCGGACAGCTTCGAGAACTCGATCAAAGGAGATCGGATGACCGTGTCCCGCACCGGCCGCCTCGCGACGGCGGCCCTGATCCTGGCGGCCCTCGCCCTGCCCGTCCCGGCGGCTTCGGCCGCGAACTCCCTCGGCATGCTGGGCGCGGACGTTTCGACCGCCCAGCGGGCGCTCGACCTCGGCGCGAAGTACACCGACGCCGCCGGGGTGGCCCGCGATCCCCTCGACATCCTCAAGGGCGCGGGCGTCAACTACGTGCGCCTGCGCGTGTGGGACAACCCGCGCAGCGGCTACAACAACAAGGCGAAGGTGCTGCAGTACGCCCGCGCGGTGAAAGCCAAGGGGCTCAAGCTCCTGGTCGACTTCCACTACTCCGACACGTGGGCCGATCCCGGTACGCAGACCAAGCCCGCCGCCTGGGCCGCGCACCCCATCGGCCGGTTGCAGACCGATGTGTACGACTACACCTACGACGTCTGTTCCGGGCTCAAGGGCCAGGGCACAGCGCCGGACAGCGTGCAGATCGGCAACGAAATCAACGTCGGCATGCTGTGGAACGACGGGAAAGTCGTCAACAACGACTTCACCAACCTCGGCCTGCTGCTCAAGGCCGGGTACAACGCCACCAAGGCCTGCAACAGCGGCACCCAGGTGATCGTCCACACCGCGGACGCCGACAGCGACGCGCACGCCCGCTGGTTCTACGACGGGATCCGGGCCCAGGGCGTCCCGTGGGACATCGCCGGCCTGTCCTACTACTGCTACTGGCACGGCACGATGGCGAACATGGCCGGCGTGGTGTCCGACGTGCGGTCCCGGTACGGCAAGCCGGTCGTCCTCGCCGAAACGGCGTACCCGTACACGACGGCCAACGACGACAGCACACCCAACGCCGTCTCGGCCGCGCAGCCGTGCGCGGGGTACCCGGCCACCCCGGCCGGGCAGGCCGCGAACTTCACCGCGGTCCAGGACACCGCCCGCGGCGCCGGCGCGATCGGCGTCTTTTACTGGGAACCCACCTGGTACGCGGTGAACGGCAACGGCTGGGACCCGGCCGACATCTCCGGGTCCGGCGACGGCTGGGAGAACCAAGCCGTCTTCGACCACTCCGGCCGGTTCAACCCCCAGGTGCGCTGGCGGGCCTGACCGGCCATCGTGAAAACGCTTTCTCGAACTCCGGGCCCGGCAGCTTAACGTTCAGCGGATTGGCCGTTTTCTGTCTCGCCGCCGGTGTTCCGCCCGCGGGTCCCGTGTTACCGTGGGAGCGCTCCCAGCCTGAAACTTTCCTGTCGAGTGGTTCTCCAGGAGGTCGGTAATGAACTGGCGATTCCTCCGCGCGCTCGTGGCCGGCCTCCTGGTGGCCGCCTGCGCTGTCGTCGCCCCCGCCGCGGCCGGGGCGGCCACGCCCACGCGGATCATGGCGCTCGGCGACTCCATCACCGGGTCGCCCGGCTGCTGGCGCGCGCTGTTGTGGAAGCACCTCCAGGAGACCGGCCACACCGACATCGACTTCGTCGGCACCCTGCCCGCGCAGGGCTGCGGTTTCACCTACGACGGTGAGAACGAGGGCCACGGCGGGTTCCTGGCGACCGGGATCGTCCGGGACAATCAGCTGCCCGGCTGGCTGTCGTCGACGCACCCGGACATCGTCCTGATGCACCTGGGCACCAACGACGTCTGGAACAACATCCCGGCGAGCACGATCCTCGACGCCTACACCACGCTGCTGGGCCAGATGCGGGCCGCCAACCCGGCGACCAAGCTGATCGTCGCGAAGATCATCCCGATGAACCCGGCCAACTGCGCCGCCTGCGGCCAGCGGGTGGTGGACCTGAACAACGCCATCCCCGGCTGGGCGCAGGCGCACTCCACGGCCGCGTCGCCGATCACCGTCGTCGACCAGTGGACCGGCTTCGACACCGCCGCCGACACCGGTGACGGCGTCCACCCGAACAACACCACCGGCATCCAGAAGATGGAGAGCCGCTGGTACCCGGCCCTGGTCGCCGCGCTCGGCCCCGACACGCCCGCCGCGACCGGCCTGCACGTCGACGGCACCCGGATCCTCGAGGGCAACGGCTCGCCGTTCGTGATGCGCGGGGTGAACCACGCGTACGTCTGGTACCCGAGCCAGAACCGGGCCTTCGCCGACATCAAGTCCTTCGGCGCCAACACGGTCCGGGTCGTGCTCGGCAGCGGGCAGCGGTGGGGACCGACCCCGGCCGCCGAAGTCACGAGCGTCATCGGGCAGTGCAAGCAGAACCGGCTGATCTGCGTCCTGGAAGTGCACGACACCACCGGGTACGGCGAGCAGAGCGGGGCCGCCACCCTCGACCAGGCGGCCGGTTACTGGATCAGCGTGGCCGACGCGCTGAAGGGCCAGGAAAACTACGTCGTCATCAACCTCGGCAACGAGCCGTTCGGCAACGACCAGCAGGTCAGCGCGACCTGGACGAGCGCGACGAGCAACGCGATCAAGCGGCTGCGGGCCGCCGGGCTGCAGCACCTGCTGATGGCCGACGCGCCGATGTGGGGCCAGGACTGGCAGAACATCATGCGCGACAACGCGCCGGCGGTGTTCAATGCCGACCCGCAGCACAACACGGTCTTCTCCATCCACATGTACGGCGTCTACGACACCGCGGCCGAGATCAACGCGTACTTCGACGCCTTCCGCACCGCCGGGCTGCCCCTGGTCGTCGGCGAGTTCGGCAACATGCACACCGACGGCAACCCGGACGAGGACACGATCATGGCCCAGGCGCAGGCCCGCGGCCTCGGCTACCTCGGCTGGTCCTGGAGCGGCAACAGCAGCGACGTCGCCTACCTCGACATGACGAACAACTTTGACCCGGCGAGCTTGACGGCGTGGGGCGAGCGGTTCCTCAACGGCGCCAACGGGATCCGGCAGACGTCGAAGGAAGCCACGGTCTACGGTGGCGGCCAGAGCGATACCCAGGCGCCGTCGGTGCCGGGCACGCCGGCCGTGTCGGGCGTGACGGCGAGCGGTGCCACGCTGAGCTGGACCGCGTCGACCGACAACGTCGGCGTCACCGGCTACGACGTCCTCCGGGCGCCGGGAGCGAGCGGGGGCGCGTTTGCCGTGGTCGGTTCGGCCGCGACGACGTCGTACACCGACAGCGGCCTGACGGCTTCGAGCACGTACCGGTACCAGGTGCGGGCGAGGGACGCCGCCGGGAACACCTCGGCCGGCTCCGGAATCGCGACGGCGACGACGAGCGCGGGCGGCGGGTCCGGCGCGTGCAAGGTGGCCTACACCGCCTCGAACTGGGGCGGGGGCAACGGGTTCACCGCCAACGTCACCATCACGAACACCGGCACGAGCGCGGTCACCGCGTGGACGCTGGCCTTCACCTTCGCCGGCGGGCAGCAGGTGACCTTGCCCGGCTGGGGCGCCACCTTCGCCCAGTCCGGCGGCGCGGTCACCGCCAAGAACCTGAGCTGGAACGGCACGCTGGCGCCGAACGCTTCGACCGGCGTCGGCTTCAACGGCACCTACAACGGCGCCAACCCGGCACCGGCGGCGTTCACGCTCAACGGCAGCGCCTGCTCGGCCGGCTGAACCACCCTCCCGATCGGACGATGTTCACCAAGGACAAAGGAGTCCTCATGTCCCTCAGGCAGCGAGCGGTCATCCTCGCCGGCCTGGCCGCGGCCACCCTGGTTCCCGTACCGGCGGTGGCCGCGGCCGTCCAGGAAGCGCTTCCCGCTCAGTGTTCGGGCACCGCGCCGATCAAGTGCCACTTCGCCGTGGCGCCGGGGAACTACGACGTCACCGTCGGACTCGGCAGCACGACGAAGGCGGCCAGCACGTCGATGTCGGTCGAGGCGCGCAGGCAGGTCCTGAACGCCGTCTCGACGAGCGCGGGCCAGGTCGTCCCCACGACGGTCACGGTCAACGTGCGCGACCCCGAGGGGCAGCCCACCGGCCAAGGCGGCACCGGCACGGCAGGCCTCGACATCACCTTCGGCGGCAGTGCCCCCGCGATCGGCTCGCTGACCGTGACCGCGGTTCAGGCCCCGCTGGTGACGTACCTGGCCGGCGACTCGACCGTCTGCGACCAGCCGGCGGCGCCCTACACCGGCTGGGGCCAGGTCCTGCCCACCGCCGTCCGCTCCGGCGCCGTGATCGCGAATTACGCGGACTCCGGTGAAAGTTCCGGCAGCTTCCTGGCGAACAAGGCGTTGTTCCCGACGCTCAAGCCGCTGATCAAGAGCAAGGACCTGGTGCTCATCCAGTTCGGGCACAACGACAAGCAGACGTCGGCGACGGCGTTCCGCGACAACTTGACCAAGCTGGTCAACGGCGTCCGGGAGCGTGGTGGCGTGCCCGTGCTGGTGACGCCGCCGGTGCGGCGGCTGTTCAGCGGCAGCAAGCTGACGCCGACCGCGCTGCACGTCAACGGCGTGGGCGCCGACCTGCCCGTGGTGATCCGGGCGCTGGGCAAGAGCGCGGGCGTGCCGGTGATCGACCTGACGGCCAAGAGCAAGGCCCTGGTCGAGTCCCTCGGCCCGTCGGCGTCGCAGCAGATCTACCTCACCCAGGCCGCCGACGGCGTCACCGACAACACGCACTTCTCGGCCTACGGCGCGACCCGGATGTCGGACCTCGTGCTGCAGGGCGTCCGTGAGCTCGCCCTCCCGCTCGTCGCCTATCTCCGCTGAACCCGGAAGGGAACAACCATGCGCAACTTCGGCAAGCGGCTCGTCGTGGCCGCCGCGGGCGTGGTCGTGGCGGGCCTGGTGCCCGCTCCGGCCACCGGCGCGGCCGTGGCCGCCGCACCGCAGATCGACAAGCTGAACCGCGGGGTGGTCAGCGTCCACACCGCCCAGGGCAACACCGTCGGCTGGCGCCTGCTCGCCGACGACCCGGCCGGTGTGGCGTTCAACGTCTACCGCGACGGCACGAAGGTGACCGCGGCCCCGGTCGGCGGGCCGACGAGCTTCGTGGACGCGGGCGCCCCGGCGGGGGCCCGGTACACCGTGCGCGCGGTGACCGGCGGGGTCGAGCGGATGTCGGCCTTCGCCGCGGAGGACTCGCTGACGTTGGAAAGCGGTGCCGCGGCGAGCACCCGCGACGTCCCGATCCAGCCGCCGGCCGGCGGCACGACCCCGTCCGGGGAGAGCTACACCTACACCGCGAACGACGCCAGTGCCGGTGACCTGGACGGCGACGGCCAGTACGAGCTCGTGCTGAAGTGGGACCCGACCAATTCCAAGGACAACTCGCAGTCCGGCTACACCGGGAACGTCTACGTCGACGCCTACCGGCTCGACGGCACCCGCCTCTGGCGGATCGACCTCGGGCGCAACATCCGCGCCGGCGCGCACTACACGCAGTTCCAGGTCTTCGACTACGACGGCGACGGCAAGGCCGAGGTCGCGATGAAGACCGCGGACGGCACCCGGTCGGGCACCGGCCAGCTGATCGGCAGCGCGAGTGCCGACTACCGCAACTCGAGCGGGTACGTCCTGTCCGGTCCGGAGTTCCTGACCATGTTCAACGGGCAGACCGGTGCCGCGGTGTCCACGGTGAACTACGACCCGCCGCGCGGCACGGTGTCCTCGTGGGGTGACAGCTACGGCAACCGCGTCGACCGGTTCCTGGCCGGGACGGCCTACCTGGACGGCTCCCACCCGAGCCTGATCATGAGCCGCGGTTACTACACCCGGACCGTGATCGCGGCCTGGGACTTCCGCGGCGGCGCGCTGACCGAGCGGTGGAAGTTCGACTCGAACTCGGCCGGCTCGCAGTACACCGGCCAGGGCGACCACCAGCTGGCCATCGCGGACACCGACGGCGACGGCCGTGACGAGATCGTGTTCGGCGCCATGGCGATCGACGACAACGGAAGTCCACTGTGGAACACCCGGCTCGGCCACGGCGACGCCATGCACGTCGGCGACCTGATCCCGAGCCGCCCGGGCCTGGAAGAGTTCAAAGTGGACGAAGACAAGTCCAAGCCGGCCGCCTGGATGGCCGACGCGAAGACCGGGCAGATCATCTGGCAGAACGCCTCCTGCAACTGCGACAACGGGCGCGGCGTGTCGGACGACATCTACGCCGGCAGCCCCGGCGCCGAGTCGTGGTCGTCCGCGGTGTCCGGGCTGCTGAACACCAGCGGCCAGAACATCGGGCGCAAGCCGTCGTCGACGAACTTCGTCATCTACTGGGACGGCGACGCCCAGCGCGAGCTGCTGGACGGCACCCACATCGACAAGTACGGCACCGGCGGCGACACCCGGCTGCTGACCGGCTCCGGCGTGCACGCGAACAACGGCACGAAGAACACGCCGGCGCTGCAGGCCGACCTCTTCGGCGACTGGCGCGAGGAGGTCGTCTGGCCGACCTCGGACAACCGCGCGCTGCGGATCTACTCGACCACCGACTCGACGAGCATCTCGCACGTGTCGCTGATGCAGGACCGGCAGTACCGGGAAGCCGTGGCGTGGCAGAACACCGCGTACAACCAGCCGCCGCACCCGAGTTTCGCGCTGGGCCGGTGATGGCGGTGTCCACGCTGCGGAAAACCGTCGCCGGGGTGCTGGCGCTCGTGCTCGCGCCGCTGACCGTGGTGTCCGGCACCGCCGGCGCGGGCACCACCGCCGGCGCGGGCACCACCGCGGTGAACCGGTACCGGACGGTCACCGACTTCGACGCCGGCTGGCTGTTCAACTACGGTGACGCCAGTGGTGCCGGTGGTGCCTCCTACAACGACGGCGGCTGGCGCAAGCTCAGCGTGCCGCACGACTGGAGCATCGAGGGCAAGAACCCACCGGCCAACCCGTTCTCGCAGTCGGCGCCGAGCACGGGCCGCGGCGGCTACCTGCCGTCGGGGATCGGCTGGTACCGCAAGCACTTCTCGCTGGCCGGGGTGCCCGCGGGCCGCCGGGTGTCGCTGGAGTTCGACGGCGTGATGGCGAACGCGAGCGTGTACGTCAACGGCACGCTCATCGGTACCCACCCCTACGGCTACACCGGTTTCCGCTACGACGTCACGGCGGCGGCGAAGCTGGGCGGCGACAACGTGGTCGCGGTCAAGACGGATACGACGTCGCAGCCGGCGTCGCGCTACTACACCGGTGCCGGGATCTACCGTGACGTCCGGCTGATCGCGACCGATCCGGTGCACGTCGGCCAGTGGGCCACACACGTCACCACGCCGAACGGCAACACCGTGCACGCGGAAACCACGGTGGTCAACGAAGGGGGCGCGGCGGCGAGCGTCAGCGTCCAAGGTGTGCTCAGCGACCCGGGCGGGGCCGCGCTGCCCGCGGTCACCACGGCGGCGAAGACCATCGCCGCCGGGGCGTCGGCCACCTTCGCCTTCGACGTGCCGGTGAGCAACCCGAAGCTGTGGGACCTGGCCAACCCGAACCTGTACTCGCTGGCCACCACCGTCCTCGTGGGCGGCGCCGCGGTGGACGACGACGTCACCTCGGTGGGTCTCCGGACGCTGACGTTCAGCGCTTCGACCGGGATGAGCCTCAACGGCAAGTCCGTGAAGTTCCAGGGTGTTGCGCTGCACCAGGACCTGCACGGGCTCGGGATGGCGGCCCCGCAGCGGGCCGTGCAGCGGCGGCTCGCCCAGCTGAAGGCCCTCGGGGTGAATGCGATCCGCACCGCGCACGACCCGCCGAGCCCGGCGTTCCTCGAGCTGACCGACCGGATGGGGTTCCTGGTCCTCGACGAGTTCTTCGACGTCTGGACCCAGCACAAGTACGCCGACGTCGGTGACTACGCGACTTACTTCAACCGGACGGCCTCGGCGCCGACCGGGACACCCGCGGTGCCCGGCGCGAGCGGCTCGGTGCCGTGGTACCAGGTGGACACCACCAGCGTGGTCATGCGCGACCGCAACCACCCCAGCGTGGCGATGTGGAGCACCGGCAACGAGATCCGCGACCCGATCGCGACCCGGACGCCGCTGCTGACCCGGATGGCCGCGATCGCGCACGCGCTGGACCCGGGCCGTCCGGTCACCCAGGCGCTGTTCCGGCCGGCCGACAGCGGCGACGTCACCGGGGCCACCCGGACCCTCGTCGACGTCTTCGGCGGCAACTACCGGCCGGACGAGGTCATCCAGGCCGCGAAGACGTCGCCGGCGCGGGCCGGGCTGTTCACCGAGATGGGCACCGACACCTCGGCGTGGACGACGGTCCGCAACAACGCCATGATCACCGGCCTGTTCCTCTGGACGGGTGCGGCGTACCTGGGGGAGGCCGACGGCCTGTGGCCCCGCGTGGAGCCGGACTTCGGCCTGCTGGACGGTGTGGGCACGGTCCGGCCGATCGGGTATTCGTGGCAGCGCACGTGGGGTGCGCCCACGACGTCGCCGCCGGCGACCGGCACCACGGCGAACCGGGTGGTGCTCGCGCCCGACCACAGCTCCGTGTCGACGGACGTCGACGACGTTTCGTACGTGAAGGCGACCGTCGCCGATTCCTCCGGGCGGGTCGTGACGAGTTCGTCCGCGCCGATCACGTTCAGCGTCAGCGGGCCGGGCGAGCTGGTGGCGGTCGACAGCGGGAGCCCGGTGCAGGAAACGTTCCGCGGCCCGGTGCGGAAGGCCTACCAGGGTGTCGCGTACGGCCTGGTGCGGGCGACGGGCGCGGGCACCATCACGGTGACCGCGAGTTCCGCCGGGCTGACGCTCGGCACGACCACGCTGACCGGCACCACGGCACCGTTCGTGCCGTGTTCCGGCAGCTGCGACTGAACCCTTGGAGTGCCGATGAAACTCGCAATTTCCCTCGTGGTGTTCGCGACCGCGGTGACCGTCGCCGGCACCCCGGCCGCCGCGAGCAGCCCGGCGGCCGGGAAGACCTACTACGTCGCTCCGGCGGGCAGTGACAGCGCCGCCGGGACACAGGCCGCGCCCTGGGCGTCGGTCGCGCACGCCCAGGCCGTCGCGCAGGCGGGCGACACGGTGTACCTCCGGGGTGGCACCTACGTCTACTCCCGGGCGAACAAGGCCTGCGCGAGCCAGACCGACCGGGTGGACGCGATCACGCTGAACAAGAGCGGCACGTCCGGCAACCCGATCCGCTACTGGGCCTACCCCGGCGAAACGCCCGTCTTCGACTTCTCCCGCGTCAGTGACGACTGCCGGATCAAGGGCTTCGACGTCACCGGCAACTTCATCCACCTCAAGGGGCTGGAAGTCAAGGGCGTGCCGCAGAACAACAACCTGAACCACGAGTCGTGGGGGATCTGGGTCTCCGGGAGCGACAACACGTTCGAGCTGCTGAACCTGCACAACAACATGGGACCCGGGTTGTTCGTCCAGGACGGTGGCGGCAACCTCGTGGTCAATTCCGATTCCCACGACAACTACGACCCGCGGACGTCCAACGGCGCCGGGGAAAGCGCCGACGGGTTCGGCGCGCACATCTCCGCCGGCCACCCGGGCAACGTCTTCCGCGGCTGTCGCGCGTGGTGGAACTCCGACGACGGGTTCGACCTGATCAACGCCTTCTCTTCGGTGACGATCGAGAACTCGTGGGCCTGGCGCAACGGCTACCTGCCGCAGACGACCACGGCGTCCGGCAACGGCAACGGCTTCAAGATGGGCGGCTACGGCGGCAAGTACGTCAGCAACGGCGTCAAGCACACCGTCCGCACGTCGGTGGCGTTCAACAACCGTTCCGCCGGCTTCTACGCCAACCACCACACGCTGGCCAACGACTACTTCAACAACACCAGCTACAACAACCACCCGGACTACAACATGCTCGGCATCACCTCGAGCGGCGCGGCCACCGGACTGGGCAACCTGCGCAACAACATCGCCTACGCGGGCACCCTGACGTCGAACATGTCCGGCACGAGCGCTTCGAACAACTCGTGGAACCTGGGCGGCACGCTGTCGGACGCGCAGTTCCGGAGCGTGTCGACGGCCGGCTGGGACGCGCGGCGCCAGGCCGACGGCAGCCTGCCGGTGCTGCCGAACCTGCGCCTGGCGGCGGGCAGCTGGCTGATCGACAAGGGCACCAACGTGGGCCTGCCCTACCAAGGCAGCGCCCCCGACCTCGGCGCCTTCGAATCCTGAGAGGACGGAGCGGTGGTGACGACCCCGGGGTTCACCGCCCGGCCGAGCGGGTAGCCGGGGGGCACCGAGCGGCAAGACGGGGAGACGACCATGGCCATCCGGCTGGGCAGCACCGTGATCAACTGCGCCGACCTGGACGCCATGACCCGCTTCTGGAGCGCGGCGCTCGGCCTCGAGCCGGCGTCCGAGGCCGACGACTTCCGGCTGCTGCGCGGCCCGCACGTCAACCTGTCGCTGCAACGGGCCTCGGCGCCGGTGTCGGCGCGGGACCAGATGCACCTGGACCTCTACACGGACGACCAGCGGCACGAGGTCGACCGGCTGGTCGGCTTGGGCGCGCGGTTCGTCCGCCACGTCGAGGACGACCCGGCCGACGACTGGGTCGTCCTGGCCGACCCGGAGGGCAACTTGTTCTGCGTCTGCGCGAAACCGGCGGCCGAGGTCCGCGACCCCGGGGCGCGGGCGGGGACGCCGGGAGCGGGCCCGGCGGCGTAGTCTCGGTCCGTGCTGATGCCGACCGAGCGGGAGAGCGGATCGTTCTCGCCGGCCCGTGACCACGTCTGCCGGGGGTACCGGAGGCGGGGCGAATTCGTGGCCCACGCGCAGGAGTTCCTGGCCGAGGGCCTGGCGGCCGGCGAGCGGGTGCTCTACGTCGCCCCGGGCGACGACGCCGCGCTGGCCGGGCAGCTGCGGGCGGACGAACGCTGCGACGAGGGCCTCGAACGCGGGGCCGTCCAGGTCGCTTCGGTCGAGGCGACCTACCGCACGGGAGCGGTCGTCGACCCCACCGGCCAGGTCGAGCACTACGCCGCGGCGACGTCCGAAGCGCTGGCGGCCGGGTTCACCGGGCTGCGGGTCGCGGCCGACGCGACGTCGCTGGTGCGCACGCCGGCCCAGCTGGACGCCTTCGCCCGCTACGAGCACCTGGTGGACCGCTACCTGGCCGAACACCCGATGTCCGCGATGTGCGGCTACGACGTGGCCGAGCTCGGCGGCGAAGTCGTCGCGCAGCTCGCCTGCATGCACCCGCCCGCCCCCGGCGGCGGGGCACCGTTCCACCTGCACGGCCACGTGCGCGACGACAGCGCCGCGGCGCTCGACGGGGATTTCGACCTGGAGTCCCGCCGGCTCTGGCCCCTGGCGCTGGAGCGCGCCGGCCTGCGGCCCGAGGGCGGCACGATCGCCATCGACGCCGCCGGCCTGGACTTCGTCGACCACCGCAGCCTCGTCGCGCTGGCCGGCTACGCCGAGCGGCACGCCACCACGGTGGTCCTGCGGACGCGGTTGTCCACGGCCGCCCGGCTCGTCGAGCTGCTGGACCTGACCGGCGTGCGCGTGGAGCGTGCCGCATGAGCGTCGGCCAGGACCGGGGTTACGACCACGCCGCCGTCCACTACGACGGCGACGAGGAGCTGCTCGCCGTCGCCGTGCCGTTCCTCGAAGGCGGGCTCGCCGCCGGCGAGCCGACGCTGGTGTCGATGGAGCCGGAGCGCGCCGAGCTGCTGCGCGGCGCCCTGCCGCCGTCGGCGCGGGTGGAGTACCTGCCCACCCGCGACCTGTACGCCCGGCCGGCGGCGGCGATCAAGTCCTACCGGGAGCTGATGGCCCGCTTCGTCGCCGGTGGCGCGGCCGGGATCCGCATCTTCGGCGAGATCCCGCCGGCCGCGATCGACACGTCGTGGGACTGGTGGGCCCGCTACGAGTCGGCGGTCAACCACGCCTACGACGAGTTCCCGCTGCGCAGCATGTGCGCCTACGACTCCCGCACCACCCCGCGGCACGTCCTCGACGACGTCGCCCGGACGCACCCGTTCGTGGCCACTCCCGGCGGCCACCACCCGAACACGGGCTACATCGACCCCCTGTCCTTCCTGGCCGGCCCCCGGCCGATGACGCCGCTCCCGATCGAGCGCACCCCGCCGCTCGCGGACCTGGCCGACCCCCGGCCCGCGGACGCGCGCCGGGCGGTCATGGCCATCGCCCCGATCGACCTGCCCGCGGACGAGGTCGACGACCTGGTCCTGGCGGTGAGCGAGATCGTGGACAACGCCCTGCGCCACGGCCGCCCGCCGGTCCGCGTCCGGATTTGGGCGGCCGCGGGACAGATGGTGGTCTCGGTGCACGACACGGGCGAAGGGCCGGCCGACCCGTTCGCCGGGCTGCTGCCGGCGGCCCGCAGCATCGGGGGCCGGGGGTTGTGGATCGCCCACCAGATCTGCAGCCAGGTGACGTTGCACCGCGACGAAACCGGCTTCACGGCCCGCCTCACGGCGGGCCGCCCCTGGTAGCGCGGCCCCGACTCGGCCGTGCCGCGGCGAGGCACCCGCCGGGCCGGCGGGGTCGGCCGGGTGGGACGGCCGGCTGGGTGGGGCGGTCGGGCGAGCGACTCGGCTAGTGTCGCGCGTCCGAAGTTCAGTGACAGCGGCCCGGTCCCCGAGCGCCCCAATGTGGCCTTGGTTGCGTTGAACGCACCCAAGGCGGCCTTAGCGGAATTTCAACTTAGGTTCCCAAACCCATGAACGGAACCCAAGTAGTAGATCATGGCGCTGGACCTGCGGAAACGCAGGTCCAGCACGCCACTTATCGCCCTGTGCGGCGTGTCTTGTCGGCTAGACTCGGCGTGCACATCATGGGGTCCAATGGCGACCACCGCCCAGCGAGGTGCTGGGGGTTTGTTCGTGGGTAAGGCACTGAACCGGCGGCTGGCGAGGACGATCACCGGGGAGCTTCCGCCGCTGCGCGCGGTGATCTACGCCAGAGCGTCGAACGAGACGAAAGCTCGGAAGGTCGCGGTGGCGACACAGATCGCGGTCGGCCGCAAGTTCTGCAAGGACAACGGCATCACCGTGGTCGCGGTCCTGGTGGACAACAACCTCTCGGCGTCGCGGTACGCGACCGAGGAGCGGCAGGACTACAACGAGGCCCTGCGCCTGCTGTCGACCGGGCGGGCGAATCTGCTCTGGACCTGGGAGAACTCCCGGGCTCAGCGCAACCTGTCGATGTTCGCCCGGCTGCGCGAGATCCTGGAGAAGGTCGGCGGCTACTGGGCCTACGACGACCGGATCTATGACATGAACGATCCGGACGACCGGATCGACACCGCCGAGGACGCGGTGGACGCGGAGCGGGAATCGGAGAAGATCCGCAAACGGGTCCGCCGAGGTGTCGAGGCCCGCGCGCTGGAAGGGCTATGGGCCGGACCGGTCGGCTACGGCTATCAGGTCGTCTACGACCAGCGGACCGGTGAGGCCGACCGACTGATTGACCCGGAGACGGCACCGATCGCTGAGGCGATTGTGGACCGGCTGATCGCGGACGGCAACGAGTCGACCCTGGTCCGGGAGCTGAACGAGGCAGGAGTGCCGTGCGCCCGGGGACACATGTGGCGGGCGGATCACGTCAAGAAGCTGGTGCACCTGTCGAAGGACGCAGTCGGCTGGGCGAAGCTGCTCGACTCGCTGTCCGCCGAGCTGCAGGAAGCGGCGTATGAGGCGCTGGTCCGGGTGCGGAAGGACAGCCCGTCGCAGGTCGCGCAACAGCTGAACCGGGAACAGTGGGTGCATCCGCTGCTGGGCCAGTGGAACGTGTCGAAGGTCCGCAACATCGCGCTCAGCCCGGTCCTGGCCGGGTTGCGGGTGTTCCGGGGCGAGATCATCGGCAAGGGCACCTGGGAGCCGATCATCAGCGATCGCAAGCGGGCGCTGATCGTGGCTCGCCTGGGCGACCCGAGCCGGAGCAACGTGCGGGATGGGACGCGGGTCAAGTACCTGCTGAGCGGGATCCTGCGGTGCGGGCGCTGCGAGCAGGCGACCCGGTCAACTCCGCAGTCGCGAGCGCGTCCGGGATATCGGTGCCCGTCCGGGCATCTCGCGCGGGACATGGAGCGCACGGACGCCTATGTGGTCGAGGCGGTGCTGACCCGGTTGGAGTCCGAGGACGGGCGGGAGCTGTTCCGCTACGAGGACCAGGCCGACGAGCTGACGAAGGCCGTGTCGACGGCGCGTGAGCTGCGTGCTCGGTTGGACGGGTTCACCGACTCGGCCGCCAACGGCGGGATCTCGCCGGACCGGCTTGCCCGGATCGAGGCGAGACTGTTGCCGCAGATCGAGACAGCCGAAGAGCGCGTTCGCCAGATCGGGGTATCGCCGGTGGTCGCGGAACTTCTCGGAGCCGATGCGAGGACGGTGTGGGCTGGGTTGTCGCTGTCGCAGCAGCGGGAAGTCCTGCGGGCGGTGGTGGCTCCGAGGTTGCTGCCGAGCAAGGGCGGGCGCGTGCCGTTCAACCCGGACGACATCTTGTTGACGTGGCTCGGCGCACCGGCCGCCCTCCCGGGCGTAGACGACGAACCGTTCGAGGAGGAGGAGCTGCTGAGCGAGGTCAGCTGAGAATGTGACGAGAGCGTGGCCCCGGCACCTAGTGAAGGTGCCGGGGCCACGTGCTGTCAGCCGCCTGTCCGGTCTCGGAAGACGCGGCTCACGGTCGGGCCGAAGATGCAGGCGAGCCGGTCACGCTGGGCCTGGCTGAACGGCGGCGCCGTGGCCGCCGCAGCCCTGGCAGCCTGCAGCTGGGCCGGGGTGAGCACGGAGGCCGGGTCGGTGATCGCCGTAGCGGCGGCCGGTTCAGCCACGGTCGGCCTCCCAGCTACCGGCATCCCCGGTCAGGTCCTCTCCGGCGGTTTCAGCGGGTGTGAGCGGCTGGCCCTGCCGGTTGCGGGGGTCGGCCAGCGGGGTGACCTTGTGCTCGGTGGAGACGACGACGCCGAACGTGGCGAGCAGGGTGACCAGGCCGGTGATGATGCCGGTGACGGCGTTGCCCTGGTCGGTGGTGAACAGGCCGGAGCCGACGAGGCCGGACACGACGGCGGTGAGCGCGCCGACGATCGAACCGGCGATGCGCAGCGGGTAACGAGACATGGATTTTCCTTCTGTGGTGCGAGGTTGCCGTGGCGGCAGGGTGTCGAGGAACTGATAGGCGCGGACGAACGCGCGGGCGGCTTTCAAGCAGAGCCAGCCCCCGACGATGGCGAGCAGCATCAGCGCGCCCACTGGGTCTACGGGATGTCGAGCCACTGGCCCGCGTAGATCCGGTTCGGGTTGGCGATGTGGTTCCGGGCGGCGAGGGCGCCCACGGTGGTGCCGAACTTCGCGGCGATGGCGGAGAGCGTGTCTCCCGATCGGACCTGGTAGCGGCGGCCACCGCTGGTGGCGCCGCCGGGGAGCCGGAGCGTCTGCCCGGCGTAGATCAGGTTCGGGTTGGCGATGCCGTTGAGCCCGACCAGCACGGCCACGGTGGTCCCGAACTTCGCGGCGATGCCGGAGAGCGTGTCGCCGGAGTGGACGGTGTAGGTCCCGCCGCCGGTAGGCGGGGGCGGTGCAGGTGTCGGCGGAGCCGGTACGGGGGCGGAGCCGTCCACGGTGAGGTTGGCCAGCGACCACGAGCCCACGGTGGCGTTGCGGTCCACGTTGCCCGCGACACCGGGAACGCTGCCCTTCTGGGTGTGCTGGTGCACAGCGAGATGCGGGTGGCTCCACCCGGGATTGCCGGGGTCGCCGTTGTAGCGGGCGATCCACAGCAGTACGTCGTCGTCGACCCAGCGGCTTGGGTCGAGGACGTGGGTGAACCAGTCGAGGTTCGCGTACACCAGGACCTTCCGGATCCCGGTGGCCGCGCGCAGCTGGCCGATGAAGTCGGCGATGAATCCGTTCGCGCCGGGCCGCAGTTCCGCGGCTTCCATGTCGAGCATCGGCGCGAGCGAGCCGCCGCCGAGCAGACCGCCGGCGCGGAGCTGCCCGGCGAAGTGCGCGACCTGCCCGCCGATGTCGCCGGGCCGGGCAAAGTGGTAGCCGCCCGGTGCGATCCCGGCTGCGCGGGCCGGGCCGATGCGGGCGGCGCTGGTGGTGTCGGTGTAGGTGGTGCTCTCGGTGAGCTTGAACGAGCAGAAGCTGATGCCGTTGCCCCGGATCGCCTGCCAGTCGGCGACGGAGTTCCAGTGCGAGACGTCGATGCCGTAGTCGGTCAAGAGTGGTTCGGTCCTTCGGGTGAATGTCCCATCTGGGCGCGCAGGGCGCCGACTTCGAGCAGCAGCCGCGCGTTCTCCTGGCGCACGGCGATCAGTTCCGCTTTGACGGCGGTGAGTTCCGCGAGGACGTCGCGGGTGTGGGTGGCGCGGTCGTCGAGCAGGGCTTGATAGCCGCTGTGCAGCGCGGCCAGGGCCTGCGCGTCGGTGCTCGCCTTTGCGGTTCGCACGGCTCGGCGGGCAGCAACCAGGCCGGTGAGTACGCCAGCGACCGGGCCGAGGGTGGCAGCGAGGGCGGTCAGCCACTCAGGAGTCACCGGCGGCTCCGCGTGTTTGCTGAACCGGTGGGCCCGCGCGCCTCGGCGCGTTCGGGTCGGCCGGTCGGATATCCGAGTCGTCGTCGGACGCGGGTGTGTCCGGTAGATCTGCGGTCGTTGCCGCGCTGGTGAGGGTGGTGCTGACCCACGGTCCCGCCGGACTGCCGTTGATCACGGCGTCCCACCGGTGCGGCTGGATCGTCTCCACGTAGCCCTGGGCGAGTAGGTCGACTGTGCCGGATGGGTGCTGTGGTGGCAGGCCGAGGATGGAGATGCGGTCGCCCAGGTCGAGCAGCCGCCACCGCGCGAGAAGGTCCGCGTTGGTGTTGAGCGCGGGGCTCACGGTCGGGTACCGCATTCCCGGCCAGGTCCCCAACTTGACCAGCCACGCCGCGATGTCGGGTAGCTGGTCATCGCGGGAGACGTTGAGGGTGATCTGTTCGTCGTAGCGGCCCCGCCGAGCGATGTCGGCAGCGTCGGTGACCCGGGCTGACGAGCCGCCCCGGCGGGACACGGTCATGTCGTTGCGGGCGCCCTGGTCGTCCAGGATCGGCGTGAACGGGTTGACGATGTCGCCGGGCCCGTTGTCCGCGTCCAATGTCAGCACCGAGGTTTGATCCAGCATGGACACGCGGGTCCGGAACTCCAGACCGCCGGTCGAACGCGACTCGTAGAGGACTCCGCCGTCGGCGTCGGCGCATTCGCGTAGCAGCTGCAGGAGTGTCCCGGCTGCCTGCGGGCCCATTGGCCGGGTGGTGGCCGGGTCGCCGACGACGGCGATCGGGATCTGTTCGTCGGCGGCCAGGCGTTGTACCCGCTTGCCCGCGGTTTCGCCGTCCCAGCCGCGCAGCGCGGCGATGATGGTGGCGTCGTAGAAGCCGGGGACGTTGAACAGCGCCACGTGCCCGATCGCGACATCGTTGACCTGGTTCAGGAACCCGAGCACCACGAACGACGCGCGGATGAACGTGTTGGCCTTGAGCACCCCGGAGAACACGCCGGGCACGGTCTGGCTGGCCTCGAACCCGGACAGCTGCCACGCGATATCCGGGCCCTGCTGCTGCAACCACAGCGACACGATCATGGATTTGCCGTTGAGGTTGAACGCGATCTCGCCCGAGTCGAAGATCACCGCGTCGGTCTTGTCGGTCACGACGAGCTGAAGCCCACCTGCGGCGGTGATGTCGACGAACCAGTTGAACGTGGTGCCGGTGGTGTGCAGCACCCAGAACGACCGGGCCGCCCCAGCGCCGACTCCGGCCTTGGGGACGTGCGCCAGCGCGACGAACCGGCACTGCCCGGTGGCGGGGAACTCGGCCTCGGTCAGGTCCGCGCGCAGCGAGCTGTTGTGCAGCACCGGAAGCGGCGCGGTAGAGACGATCTCGTTGAACGCGCCCAGCGCGGTACCCGCGCTGTAGGTCATCGGCCGCCCACCGGTCGCCGACGCCAACGTCGTGGCCCCGGCAGCGTCTTCCCCCGGCCAATACCCCAGCGGACGACGGGCCGGGTTGTTCAGCATTTCCCGCCGCAACGCCGACTGCACCGGGGCCGCGCCCTGGCCCAGCCGACGCAGGATCCCCGCCCCGGCCACCGTGACCCGGGCCGCACCGAGGTCGGTGGGGCCGGGGCCGGAGAGGTCGCCGTAGGGCCAGTGCGGCGCCCACTCGCTGACGTACCCGGTCCAGCGCGGCTCGATGTGCCGGGCGGACAGGTGGTCGAAGCGCACCGCTGGTGCTCCGGTGGGGTCACCGGAGATCGCCAGCCCGATCCCGCCCAGGGGTGAGGCATTGGGGACAGCGGCGCTGCTGACGTCGATCAGCCACGCCGCCGGTTCGGCGCCGGTAGCCCAGATCTTGACCTGCTGCCGGTTGCCAATCGCGCGCGCCCGTACCCAGAACGGCGTTGCTGCCGCGTAGGTGAGACCGGTCGCGACCGGGGCTTGAATGACGGTCGGGCCGTGGGCCAGGCCGAGCGTGACGGTGCCGTTCGCGGCGAAGAACGCCTCGACGAAGTAGGCGTGATCCCGGTCGGCCCAGCGGTAGGCCAGAGCGGCGATGACCACCCGGCCAGTAGCAGACACCTGGGACGCCTGCAGGGACACCGTGACGTCGACGTCGCCGTAGACCTCCGGGATGTACTGGGCCTTGCGACCTGTCTCGGTGCCGGTCTGCGCGATCTTCGCCGTGAGCCCGCCCACCGAGTAACTGGCCGGGCGGTCGGTGATCCAGCGTTGCCCGGTGTCGGCGTTGGCCCAACCGGTAGTGACGTTGCGCTGGAACTCGTCGATCACACCCGGGATGTCGAACTCGGGCGGCAGGTCGACCCAGATCCGCATCGGGGTGCCGAGCACGACGTTCGGGTAGTACACCGACTCCGCTTTGCCTGGGGTGTAGTTGCCGCTGGTGTTGTCCAGATACAGGCTCGTGATGGAGGGCTGGACCTGGGCCATCTCGTCCTGGCGACCCCTGGCGATCTGGATCGTCTGCGGCGGAAGATCCGCCGTGACGTCGGTCCAAAGCCAGGTCGCCCGGTTGGTGCCGGGCAGCGCACCGAACGCCATCTCCACCCGTGCCGTCAACCGGTCGGGAAACTCCAAACAGTTCTCCTATGCTATCGGCCGAAGGCGGCCTGAACGGATCCGCCGCCTTCGGTGCGGACGGCGTGACGCAGCCACTCGGCCAGCGCCCGAGGCAGCCCGGTGCCATCGATGACGACCGTCACCCCGCCACGAGCGGGGTCCATTGAGGACGGTGACAACCCGGCCGCAGCCGGGATGCGGGCGGCCTGCCCGGCGACGGCCGCACCGGGCGGGGCGCCCGTGGTGGTGACCGTGCCGTTCACGTCGAGCGGCAGGGCGTCGGTCAAGCCGGTGAGGTAGTCGCGGATCTGGGGCTCACCGTCCTGCAGCCCGGCCAGCAGGCCGTTCATGATGAGGCGGCCGTTGCCCGAGAGCAGGACCTTGTCCCGGGCGGGCGGGCCCTTCCACGAAGTGATCCAGTTCGTGAGCTGGCCGAGTTTGTCTTTCACCCAGCCGAATCCGGCGCCGATGCCGTCGACCAGACCCCGGATGATGTTCTTGCCCGCGTCCAGCAGTAGCCCGCCGAGGTTGCCCAGGGCACCGAGGATGCGGCCAGGCAGACTGACGAAGAACCCCAGCAAGCCGCCGATCCCGTCGGCGACAACGCCTTTGATGATGTTCCAGATCCCGCCGAGAATGTTCTTGATGCCGGACCAGGCTTTGTCCCAGTCGCCGGTGATCAGACCCATGACGACGTCAATCACGCCCTGGATGACCTGCATGGCGCCGGAAATCACCGCGACGATCGCGGTGAAGATCGGTTGCACGAAGTCGAACAGGGTCTGAATGATCGGGATCAGGAGCTGAGCGATCTGGGTAATCAGCGGCGCGATCGCCGACACCAGCGACGCGAACAGCCCCGCCGCCTGCACGATGATCGGCAGCAGCGACGTGATCAGCCCGAGCAGCGGCGGCAGCAGCGCCGACACCAGCTGCAGGATCGGGGGAAGGATCGGCAGCAGCGCGGTAACGATCGAGAGGAACGCCCCGGCCAGCGGCGGAATCACCGGCAGCAGCGCCGAGAGGATCTGACCCGCGATCTGCCCGAGCAGCGCACCGACCTGCGACAGCACCGGCGTGGCCGTCTGCAGCGCGGCGCCAATGACGCCGGCGAGTTGCTGGATGACCTGCACGATCACGGGCAGCACCGGCATGACCGCCTGCAGGGCTGCGAGCAGCACCGAGGTGAACAGCCCGGACAGCGCGGAAATCAAAGGCATGACAGCAGACAGCGCTTGGATCAGCGCGCCGCCAAGCTGGCCGACCAGCGGACCGATCGCCGTCATCAGCTGCGCGAGCGCGGGCGCCGCGAGCTGAAGGGCTTGCACCAGCAGCCCACCGAATCCGGAGATCAGCGGGGCCAGCGTCTGCGCCAGCTGGACAAGCGTCGGCGTCAGGGTCGTGATCGCGCCGCCGAGGGCGCCGCCGAGCTGGCCGACCAGATCCGCGACCACCGGCGCCAGCGCGGCCACGATGGGAGCGAGCGCGGCGGCTGCCGGAACCAGAACGGCCGCCAGGGCTTGCGCCGCTGCGCCGAGTACCGGTGCCAGCGCGCCGAGCACCTGGCCCAGCGGAGCGATAGCAGGCGCCAGTGCGGCGAACGCGGACCCGATCATCGGGCCTAGCTGGCTGATCGCCGGGGCGATCGACGTGACGATGGCCTGGCCCAGAGCGACCAGGATCGGCAGCAGCCCGGTGGTGACCGCGTGCAGGCCGTCGAAGATCTGCACCAGCGCGGTCGCGCCTTGAGCGGAGTTGACGAACGCTGCGATCTGCCCGGTGATCGTGACCAAGGTGGACAGCAGGCCAGCGCCGCCGGTGCTGGCAGCGGAGAACACCGCGAACACGACCTGGCCCAGGTTCTTCAGGATCGTGACCAGATCCCCGACCGCCGACAGCCCGGCCGAGAGCCATTCCCGCAACTGCCCGGACTCACGGGCGGACGCGATGAAGTCCGCGAACTTCTGCGCGCCGTCGGCCAGGCCAGCGCCGAAGCCGGGCAGGAACTCCGCCCCCACGGCCGCGATATCCCGCAAGCCTTGAAGGAACGGCTGCACAGCCCGCGCGAGCTCGTGCATGGTTTCCGAGGTGCTGCCCAGGATCGAACCGACGTCGGAGACCGTGCGTCCTTCGCGGGCGAACGCGGCGAAGCCGAGAGCGCCGGCGTTGAGCCCATCGGAGATCCCGCCGAGCCCGTGACGCAGCAGCGGCAGATACGTCCCGGCCAGCACGGTGATCTCCGAGGCCAGGCCGGTGAACAGCCGCTGCTGCACCTCTTGCCGCAGGCTCGTGAACTCCGGACGCAGCGCGCGGACCGCGTTCGCGGCCGCCGCCATCGCAGGCGGAAAGTCCTTGATCGCCTCGGCGTACTTCTGCGGGTCGCTCTCCTTGAGCGCGTCGGAGAAGCCGGACACTCCGAGCTTGAGCGTCTGCATGATCGCCACGGCCGCGAGCCCGGCCGCCGGAACCGCCAGCAGGGACCCCGACGTGGTGGCCGCGACGGACCCGAGCCCGCCAAGAGCGGTCACGGCCTGCCCGGCTCCGGCCGCCAGCGCCCCGTACTTCAACGTGGCCACGCCGACCGCGCCCGTGTGCTTGGCCAGGGTTCCGGTCAGCTTCTGCATCCCGGAATCCACTTGCGATAGCCCGTGGATGCTCGCGCCGACTGACTTGTCGAGCACGACCTTGAGTGAGATGTTCTGGCCGTCGAGGCGGCGCTTCAGCGCGGCAAACCGGGTTTCGGCCGGTTCCGCGTCCAGCTCGGCCAGCAACCGGATAGCGGTCTGATCACCCTCGCGGGCAGCCGCGCGCAGCTGCTCGCGCAGCAGCGCGGTTTTCAGATCCGCCGACAGGCTGACCTTCGGGGCCTGTCCCTCGGCCTCCCGGACCTGGTCGCGTAGGTGACGCCCGAGGCCCTGCAGTGAGGGCATGATCTTGAGGTAGGCGTGGGCGACCGAGGTCACGGGCGTTCACCACCCGGACGGGAATCAGTCGCCGCGCATCCACAGCGCGATCTCGCGCAACGACTTCAGCTCGGCGCCGTCATGGGCGGGGGTGCTGCTCGACGGGATATCCGTGCCGCGTGAGGACGGTGCCCACGTGTCGAGCGGCCCGGACAGCTGCTCGTCGGTGACGTCCTGGCCCAGCGCCACGGCCACCGTTGCCCAGAGCACGGTGACTCGCCGTTCGATCGTGGCCAGCACGAGCCCTTCGCGGGTCATCGCGCCGTGCGGATCGTGTATCCGCCAGACCGCCGCGTCGTCGGGCAGGTGCGTGACCAGAGCGCAGACACGCCGGTAGGAGAGGAAGCCGCGGTAGAGGTCGAGCAGGTCGACCCCATACCGCAACAGATCGGTTTCGAGCGCTTCGGCGGTCGCCTCGTCAGCGAGGAGCAGGGCGACCGTTACGGGTTTCCCCGGCCCAGCTCCTTCATCACAGCAGCCGAGAACTCCTCGGCGTCGGCGGCCGTCGACGCCAGGCCGCGCCACGTCGTGTACTGGTCGGGGCCGAGAATCAGCTTCAGTGCGGTGAGGTGCTTGCCGTCCTCTTCAGCTTCGAGAGCTTCGAGCGGGAAGTCTTCGGCGCGCGGGAGGGTGAAGCGTGTGCCGCGCCAGTGCACGGTCAGGCCGGTGGACGGCGAAGCGGGTTTGCCGACCGCTTCGGCGCGCTGACGAGTAGCCATCGTGAGTAGTACTCCTTAACTCGGGTTCGGGCGTTGATCGGGCGTTCTGGGTTCCCGTAGGGTCACGGATTGACATCGTGTCGCTACGGCTTGGAGGGAGCCCCGCGTGGATGGGCCTGGTTTTCATGTCGACGTCGAGAAGATGGAGGGAGCGGCGTCCGGCATTCACCGCAGCGTGTCTGACCAGGCAAACTTCGCGTTGCGGGGGCTCTGCGGTGACACCCAGCTCTACGGCCACGGCGGCATCCACGACGCCCTGATGAACTTCAGCGTCCGCTGGAGCGACGGCCTCGACACCCTGACCGAGGACGCTGGCGCCATCGGCGACGTACTCGGCCGCGCCGCCCAGGCATACCGCGCCGCCGACGCGGCCGCCGCCGGTTCCCTTAAGGTCGACCCGGGCGAGCAGGCAGTCAACGATGGCTGAACTCGGCGAAACCACCGACCCGAGAGCGCTAGTACCCGGCAATCCGGAGGCGATCGAGGAGAACATCCGGGTCCTGCAGGCGCGCGGTGATGAGGCCGAGCAGGCGGCCGAGGGACTGCGGGCAATCGACACCGGCTCCTGGGACGGACCGGCCGCCCGGGAGTTCCACGACAAGTTCAGTTACGAGCCGAACAAGTGGTACGACGCGTCCGACGCCATGCACCGCGGCGCGTCGCTGCTGGAGGACTACGCGACCACCTTGCGCTGGGCCCAGAGTCAGGCCGGTGAAGCCGTCGCGCTCTGGGACAAGGGCCAGGCCGCCACCCAGCAGGCGAAGGCTGGATACGAGAAGGCCGCAGCCGACGCGGCCGCGCACGGCCAGCCGCCGCCACCGTTCACCGACACCGGAGAACCCTCGCGCCAGGCCGCGCGTGACACGCTCAACCGCGCCCGGACACAGCTGAACGAGGCGGGCGACTCGATCTCGGGCATGCTCAACGCCGAAGCCGGGGACGCACCGCAGCAGTCCAGCTGGCTCGACGACGTCGGCGACTTCGCGCAGTCCTTCGGCGCCCACGCCCTCAACGGCCTGGCCTCCTTCGGCAACGCCATGCTCCAGCACCCCATCGACACCGCCGCCATGGTCGGCGGCGTAGCCCTCACCCAGATCAGCGCGGCGGGCGAAGCCGGTGGGCTCATGCTCGACGCCACCGGCGTTGGCGCCATCATCGGCGTCCCGGCCAACGTGGTGTCCGCAGCCGGAATCGCCGTCGGCGGAGCCATGATCGTCACCTCAGGAGGTGACCTGGCCCGTCATGCGGCCACCGACGATCATGTCGAGGTCGTGAAGCCGCGGTCGAACCCGACGCAGCCGACGAAGACCGACCGGCTCAAGGAGCACCTGACTGACCGGGATCTCGACGCCGCCCGGCGCGAGCTCAACGGCGAGGTCGTCGCCCGCAAGAGCGGTGGCACGCCCTGGGATCACGTCAAGGAAGTCAAAGAGGCGCAGCAAGGCTTGCTGAACCAGGTCAACAAGCTCAAGCGGATGCTCGACGATTCCCGGTTGTCACCTGCGGATCGCCCGGGCATCGAGAACGAGCTTTCCGAGGCGAGCAAACTGCTGGACTACAGCGAACAATGGGTACCACGAGGCTAACCCGGGAAACCCGGCCCGAACGAGAGCGACCTGTGGCAACGAACATGACCAATGACGGAACTCAGACGCTGGAACAGCTGGAAGGCAACCCGTGGGGCGACCCGCCCGCAGACGCCTCCCGGCTGATCACGACGGTGCACGGGCTGCGCCGCAAGCCAGTCGGGCAGCTGGATGCCGAGGATCTGCGCGTCCTGCTGAGCCAGCAGGTCGGCATCGACGCACTCGTCCCATATGCGCTGGACGTGCTCGACGACAACCCGCTCGCCGAAGGCGACTTCTACCCCGGCGACCTCCTGAAGGCCGTCCTCGAACTGCCCGCCCAGTACTGGCAGCAGCACCCCGACCACGAGAAACGGATCACCCAGGTGGTGTCCGTCGTGGCCTCGATGGACCTCGACGCCCACTATGCGCCAGCGGACGTCATTCACGCCGCCATCGAGCGTTACCGATCGCGCTAGTCGAGTGCGACGCGGGTCAGTCGCTGGCGGTCGGTGCCTCGTCGGCGATGATGTCCAGGCCGCTGGACGTGATGGACGGGGCGCCGAAAAGGACAGCGGGGTCGTTGGTCAGCCAGACCGCGATGAACGTCTTTCCCTTGGGCGGGGTGAGCGCGGAGAAGGTGAGGCCCCAGCGTGCTTCCTGGGTGCGGGAGAACTGGGCGTCCTGGGTCTCGGAGACCTCGGCGCGGGGCAGGTACAGGCGGTGGCTGTAGATCTCGGTGTCGGAGACGACGTCGGTCCAGTCCACGCACAGCGCCCGGACGTCGCTCTTGGGGATAGAGCTGATCTCGGCGCGGTAGTTTTTCGGTGTGCCGGTGCCGACGGTCGTGAACTTCATGCCGCCGAAGTAGGCGGAGAGGACTTCGCCCTTGGTCTCCTGGAACGCCGACGCCACTGTCAGCTCCAGGGACTTGTAGATGTAGCGGGCCGGAGTGAGCTGCTGCCAGTGCTCCGTGCCTTCCTTCTCGACCTTGCGGGCCAGCGTTGTGCCGTCCGGGGTGGTCAGTCCTAGCCCGGTCCAGGCCGCTGCGAGCGGCGTAGTGGCGTCGGGTGGTTCGGGGGTGTCGGCGGCCGCGAGAGACACCTCTCCGGTGCCAGGTACGCGCACGAGCGCGGAATTCATTGCCATGTCAGGGAAACCTCAAGTGTTTGGGGTGCGCGCGAAGACTGCGGCAGCGCAGGTGGCCAGCGGTGCGGCCGTGTGCGGATCGATCCCGGCCAGCGGCCCGGCGATCGGTTCAGCTCGGATGATCGGTCCCGGCGGTCCGGGTGCGCAGAGCAGGCCGAGCGCGAGCGCGGCCAGAGCCTTCGACGAGTACGGGCTGCGGTGCCAGACGGTCAGCCGGACGACGGCCCGCTGCACAGCGGGCCACTGCCAGGTGTGCCCGTCCTCGGCGACGAGCAGCCACGGCAATGTGGGCGGCCCGCCGTCCGGCCCGGCGCCGGTCTCGGTCGAGACCTGCACCTGTTCGGCCTGGTCGCCGAGCAGGCCACGGAGGCGGTGCACGACCAGCTCGGCGACGTCGACCGGCACAGGTACGCGGCCGGTCACGTCTCGACGTCCGGGTCGACGCCTCCGCCGACTGAGAGCCCGCCGGCCTCCGCCGCGCGCTTGAGCACGCCGTACCGCGCTTCCATCCCGAGACCGGCGGGGTGCCTGATGGCGACGGTCCAGCCGACCCGGTCGGTGTTGGGGTCGGAGTAGACGTCGATCGGCAGCGGCTCGCCGGAGGTCACCACGTGCCCAGATGCCCGCGCGACGTCGGCGACCTTCTCGGCTGCGGCCCGGATCTCCTGCTCGAACTCGGCCGAACGCAGGATCTCCGCCACCTCGGTGTAGTCGATGCTCACCCGTTCCAGAGCCACGATTCAGCCCTCCACATGGGTCAGCGTGAGCTCGTAGTGGACGTAGCCGAATCGGGGTGACCAGCGTGCCGGTTCGCCTGTGACCTCGAACGTCCGGCTGTCCCACTCGATCCGTTCGCGGGCGGTGACCGGCTCGGCGGTGAACGCGCGCCAACTGGTGACCACTGGTTGGCGACCGGGTACGGCCGGTTCGGTCGAGCTGCCCGGCTGCACGAGACCGGGCACGATCCGGCGGGGCGCGTCGGGGCCGTAGGTCAGCCTCGGAACTGGGTTTCCGTACTCATCGGTCGTCGCGACTGGAGACACGACGGTCAGGAGGTGCGGGAGGCGCATGGGCGTTCACCCCTCACACGGTCCAGATTGTGAAAGTTGCGCGAGGCGCAGGCACCGGCGGGCGCAACAGGTCCAGCTCGTCATCGGTGAGGTACAGGCCGCCCCCGGCGTGCGCGGCGGTCCGGGAGTGCCCGCCCACGGTCTCGGACGTGTTGCCGTCCGCCGGTGACGCCAGCGCCCGCAGGACGGCCGTACAGATGACTCCCGGCGTCGTAGCCGGTGGCGGGTCTGGCAGATCTGGCACCCGTTGCCGGGCGAGCGCCGACGCGTCGGCGATCAACACCGCCACCCGCGCTTCCTGCTCCGGGCTGAGCTGGGCGTCTGTGCGCGCCTGCACGTCGGTGACGGTGGCCAGCGGCGAGGACGAAGCCATGACCGCACCTCCGCGTGCTGTTGGTACGATCGGTGTGCGTTTTCAGCTGGCTCGACAATCCAGCCAAGCGGCGCAAATCGAAAACCAACCGCTAGCGGCACCCCGGAGATGCCCCGGGTCGGTGCGAACCCACCCCGGACGGGTGAGCATCGAGGCGGAGGAGAGCAGCACCGATAACTGAACACCTACTCACAACGACCAGATCGATCTTCGAGGGCTCCGGGCCCCTCGCGCAGATCGACTACTGGAGGCGTTCCGTGAGTTCGGTGTTGGCGATCCCCGGCATTGCCATTTGCTGTGTGGCTGTGTGTTTCATCGCGTCTCTGCCTGTTTGCGCCTACATCGCCAAGAAGCGTGGTGCTGAGGGGCTCAAAGCGTTTGCCGAGGTCGTCCGTGCGTTCTGGGGTCGGAGGCCGTAGATGCGCAGCAGCCTAGTTGTCGTCCGGTGTCTTCGGTGGACGTCCGCCTGCGGCACGGACGCCGATCTCTGGCGGCAGGGCCTTGAGCGCGTCGGAGGTGGCCTTGTCGGTGACCTCGGCTTCGCCGTCGACGAAGGTCACGCAAAGGTCGTGCACGACCAGCTCGGGGTACTTCGTGCTGGTGAACTTCATCAGCTACCACTCCCCGCCGGGCCGGTGGTCAGGCCGGAGATCTTGCCGTGGGCATTCTCCGGCCCGTACTCCAGCCCGATCTCCCCGTAGATCTGCGCCTTGTCCGCCGAGCCGGTCTTGGCCAGCGGTTCGGAGAACAGGAACCCCTTGCCCGGCGTCTCGAGCAGCACCGGCGCGCACTGGTCCAGGGACACCACTTCGACCGTGTCGGCGGGCATGTAGCGGTTGAGCATCACGTTGAGCGTGCCGAAGTCCGTTTCGATCGTCGTCACGGACACGCCCGCCACGTTGCGGGTCTGCTCGCGGTAGTTCTTCTTCGTGATGAACTCCGCGGTGAGCATCCGCTTCTGCCAGGCTCCGCACATCAGCGTGGCCGTCTCGGAAACCTGGATGCCGCCGTTCGTCCAGACCTTCTGCAGCAGGTCCAGCACCATCGCCTCGGTCAGCGCGGCCGCCGTGGCGTTGGTGATGACGTTGGTCTTGGTGGCCTCCAGGATCCCGCGCGTCTTGCGGACCTTGGAGTTGTCGGTCGGCTCCTGGAACGTGCCGATGATGAACCCGGTCTCGACGTCCCGCCCGATCTGGATCAGCGCCTGACGGGTCTGCCAGTCCATCTCGTTGACGACCGGGTTGGTGCCGCCGATCGAGGCGGCGTTGGGGTTCGCGCTGCCGGTGGCGGCGAACATCTGCTGCGTGGCCTGGCGGGTGTAGGTGACGCCGATGGTCTCCTGGTGGATCTCCAGGACGTTGCGGTCGGTGCCCCGGACCCGGGTGTCCGGGTTCGGTGCGTCGGCGCCTTCGGCGCGCTGCCGGTTGGCGTCCGGTGCGCGCAGGTCGTAGACCTGCCAGGTGTGCACGACGGCGTTGGCGCGCTTGCCGCCGGTCAGGCCGCCGATGGCGGACAGGAACGGGGTGTCGGTCGGGGTGAGGGCGAACAGTTCGCCGACGAAGTTCGGACTGTTGTAGGTGTTGGCGATTGCGGCCACACCGGGCATGAAGCCTCCAAGATCGTTGACGGGTAGGGAAAGACGGTGCCGAGCGAACGACATCGGCAAGGACCTGCGCGTAACGCGCAGGGCAGCGATCCCGATCTTTCGACCACGAGGGTGGGGAGTTGACGATGTCTCGACGGGTTCAGACCGGGTGCAACAACTGCAAGCGGTGCACAAACTCAGGAGTGGCTGAGTTCGGGCGCAGGCAGGGCAAGCTGTGGGCGAACGTCGCCACAGTCGGCACCGTGGCAGCGGTTCAAGCGTTCACGCCTAGCTGCCGGGCATGTGGGCACAAGCTGAGCCTTCACGACAGCGGGGACAGCCCGCAGGGCAACGCATACCCAGCTCCGGTGAGCATTCAGCAGGCGCCACCTCCTCCGCCTCCGCAGCCGGTACCGCAGGGGCCGCCGCCGGGCTGGTATCAGGATCCGAACGCGCCGCAGATCCGGCGATGGTGGGACGGAACCAAATGGACCGAACACACGCAGGCCCCCGGATCGAACGCGTAAGAGCCGCCGTCCTGCGCGACGGGTGACAGCCGGTGCCTTTCTGGCTAGGGACGCTGCTGGGTGGCCTGTTCGGCAAGCCGCTGGTTCTTGAGCGTGATGGCGGTTGCCCAGTCGCCGCGCTTCTCCGCGTCGGCGATTTGCGAGTCGTAGCCTGCCGGGCCGGACTGGCGGGCGCCCTGCGACGGGTCGGGCGCAGGCCGGCGAGGGCCGGACTGTTCGCCGGTCCGGGCGAGGTGTGGGCGCGCGAGCAGCACCATGGCGAGGTCGGCCGCGATGGTCGCGGTGTCGATCTCTCCGTCGGTGTTGACGTAGCGGTCGCGGTCGTCGAGGTAGCGAGGCGCGTCGGTGGGATCTGCCCAGCCGGATGCGGCGGCGCGGATCTCCGCGTCCACCGCCCGGCGCCGCAGCACAGCTACCTGCTTCTCGGCCGACTCGGCGCGCTGGGCGGCCTTCTCGGCGTCGGTCTGCTGCTCGGCCTCGATCGCGTCGAGCTTGGCCGCCTTGGTCTTGTGCTCCTTGGCGGACTTCTCGGCCTTGCTCAGCTTGGCCTGTGCCTGCTCGAACAGGGCTTTGTAGTCCACCTCAGCGGTCTGTCCGGCCTCCGGCGGGGTGCCGGTTTGCCCGGTCTCGGGCGAGGCCGGGCCGGTATCGGACGCGGCCGGGCCCGACGCCGTCTGCGGAGTAGAGCCTGTATCAGCGGGGATGTGGGTATCGGTCACAACCTGTCCTCGTGCAGTGTTGCGGGATGCCGTGAAAGGCGTTGTGAGAAACTGAGCCCATGAATGCCAAGCCCACCCGGACGCAGGTTGCTGCGGCAGTGCTTGGCGCATGCTCAGTCGGTGCTCAGGTCGCCGCCGGAGGCAACGGCGGGCTGACGTTGTGGCAGGTCATCTGGATGTTGGCCGCGATGTGCACGTTCGGCGCGGGGATGCTTGGCAGCGTCGATGCTGGTCTCAAAAAACGGATGGTTTCCCGTTTAAACGGGAAACCCGGTTTTAAAAAAAGCGATCAAATCGGTACAGTACCAATTAGTCCAGGACTGGACTAATTGGTCCGATCGGTGATGTAGCCGAACCGGCGCAGCTGGTTCACCAGTTCATTCTCATCCCGCGCGGCGTTGACGAGCTGGGCAGGCGTCGGCCTTGCCGTGCTCGAACGCCTGTAGCGCTGTCCGCGCTTGCGGTTGACCTGTCCGAGCTGGCGGCCGACGCCGCGCGCGGTCGTGGAATCGCGGGTGTACTCCCGGCCTCCCGCGACGTACACGGAGCCCTTGCGGCGGGCGTTGACGACGCGGGACAGGTCGGCCCCGGCCCGGATCGCCTCAGCGCCGCCCGGTCCGAACGCCTGGTCCTGCTGCGCGCGGGTCATGGCGGCGAACAGCGCGGCCGGGGTGTTGGCCGGTCGCTGGGTATGCCACTGGTCGCGGGTGACCGGCTTCATCGAGCAGTCGCACCGGGGATGGCGCAGGAAGCCGGTGCTGTAGCGGTAGAGCCGTCCGGCGAGCTGGATGCACCGCCCGCAGGCGGGCAAGTGCACCACTCGCTCGTACCCGGCTACCTCTGGTTCGAGCACGCTGCCCACGTGCACGGAGAGCCGACCGGAATCGGCGACCTCGGTAGAGGTGTAGCGCAGCAGCCGCGCCAGCCCCATCGCCTTCGCTTCCGAAGGCGGAGCGTGCAGGGCGAGCGCGCGCCGGTAGTAGGAGAACGCGAAGTCCATCAGGGACGAGAGAGGAAGGCCGTTGGTCGCCCGGCCAACGAAAGCGGCAGTTGCCAGCTCGCCGAGCGGACGCGACACTGCATGAGCCGCGGCGAGCGTCCCCGCGATGTAGCGAGGTGCCAGTACGACAGCGTCGGCCTGGGCCTGCTCGACCGCGTCCACAATCACCGGTCGGGCCTCCGCCCACGACCCGGTCAAGTCGGCCGGGTCGAGGGCGGACCACGCCGATTGCGCGGTGTCGGTGGCATCGCGGACGATGCGCTGCTGCGCGACGTAGTACGCCCGATCCGCTCGTGTCATCGTCACGGTCACGGCGTGTTCGCCGGTTCGCGGAACTGCACGGCCAGCGCCGGACGCAGCCGCGACCCGGCAAGCACGCTCGGCCGCTCCTGCTGCTGCTCGGGGACCTGCGGCTCCTGCTGGGGCAACTCGGCCGGGTCGCCTTCGGGCTTCGGGCCGTACTCGGCGGCGAGGTCGCCGCCGGTCACGCGGCTGTACGCCTGCTGGTCCTCGGTCTCCATATCGCGGATCTGCGCATCGGAGTAGCCGAGGGCACGGCGAGCGGAGCGGCGCGGCAGCAGCTTGTCCGCCGAGTACAGCTTGACCACGCCGTCCGCCTGCGCGGCGAACGTCGGCGTCGCCGGGTCGACCCACTGGGTTTCGACCCGTAGCGCCTCGTCCGGTACCCGCCCGTCCCGGACGTGAAAGACGCGCTGCACTACGCGCTCCCAGCCGTCGCCGAACGAGCGCTGGCGCCGCTCGGCGCGCTTGATGTGCCGGGACTCCGACGACCGGATTCCTTCCGCCGAGGCTGGGTTTTCCGTGGAGTAGCCGAGGAAGTGCGGCGGCAGCCCGGACAGGCTGGCGACGAGGCGGGCCAGGGCGTTGAGGGTGTTGTGGAAGTTCGACAGGTCAGCTTCGGGGAACTGCCCGACCGCGGCCCCGTCGTCCTTCGGCGACTTCGACGACGCCCAGAGCACGCCGGCGACAGCCTGCCAGGGAGTGAGCGGGTTGCCCTTGCTATCGACGAAGTCGTCCTTGTCGAACCCGAGCGCGTACCGGCGTGGCATCGCGTGGAACTCGGCACTAACCATCATGTCGGTGGCGATCTTGCAGGCCGCATCCGACAACGGCAGGATGCTCGCCAGCTCGGAGCGCCCAAGCCGCGGCGGTGCGTAGCGGCGTCGCCGTGTGCGAGGCCGGTTGACCAGTGGGACGACGGGGACGGCACCCATGCCGTGCTCGTCGCGGTCTGTCTCCTCCCAGACTCCGCCTCCGTTGTCGGAGGAGTACCAGATGGTCTCGTTCGGCAGGTACAGCGTGGCGTAAGCCTCCGACAGGTCCCCGTCGCCGTCCTCGGAGAACTGCCGTTTGAGCGCGGCCCGCACGTCGCGGGTGCGCGGGTCGATGTCGACGTGGACGTCGAACGGCGATTCGACCGTCACCAGCGGCGTGCTGGGGTCCTTCTCATTGGTGCCGACGATCGCGAAGGACCGGCCGAGCGCCAGCGCGTCAATGTGCGCTTGTTCGGAGTGCAGCCCAAGCCGGTTCGCGCGCCAGATGTTCCATAGCTCTCGGTCGGCGGCCTGCTCGCCGCCGAGCCGGAACCCGGTCACGTCCAGACGCTCATCCAGCGAGTCCACAACCAGCTCGGGCCAGTTGATCACGACCTGACGAACACGGGTATCAAGCCTGCGCAGCAGCTCGGGATGCATGTAGGACAGGTTTTGCGCGCCCTCGTAGTAGGAGTCGAGGGTTTCCAGCTCCGGGATTTGTGCATCGTGCTGGCGGGTGATGCGGGTGATCCACTGCTCTGGAGTCAGGTCGGCTAGATCAACGGCCAATCTCGGCACCTCCGACAGTTGGACCTGGCACTACGGTCTGTCGTATGCAGGGACTGCAGATACCCACGTGGCTTGGTGTCGTATTGGTGCTTGCCGCGCCGCTCGGTGCGATCGTTGCCGGTTGGCTTGGTCACCACACAGCAGCGGCAGCCGCGAGGCGGCGAGATGACAAGCAATGGGAGCGAGAGCAGTCGAAAGAGGAACACGCTTGGAGGCGGGATGCGGAACAACGCCTCTTGGAAAGCCGATCAAAGGTTTACGGCGAAGCGCTCACCTCTGCACATCATTGGCTAGATGGGATGATGGCGTGGTCGTTCTTCGCGTTCGAGAAGCAAGGGCGCGCTCCCGCATATCAGGACGTGCGCACACAGCTGGAAGCGCGAGCCAGGGAAGCCTTCGCTGCAGTCGAGCTGCTCGGTACCCCTTCAATTTCACAACTTGCCCAGGAGGCTTTGAATCGCCTGTTGGACCTGATGGAACGGCTGGACCGCGAAGAGTCCTTTCCTGAGACCCGTTCAGAAGACCCGTTGCAATCTAAGAACGCTGCGCTGTCCTTGGTGGATCTCAAACAGGCAATGCGTGCGGACATCGGCAAGCTTTTGCGCGTGGACTTGGACTAGCCCATGACGATCATCTGGCCGGACTTCTTCGGTTTCTGGCCGCGCAGCCGCCAGGCGGAGACCGCCATGGCGGCTGTGGGTACCGCGTCGATGCGTTTGCCGGTCTTGCCGCGTTGGGGTTTGTCGGGTCGGATGAGGTCGGGTTCGCCGGGCGGATGGCGCACCTCCACCGAGTCGAAACAGAACGCCGCCACCGGGTTGCCGTGGTGCGACCAGGAGCGCGAGCGGGTCAGTGTCATGAGCTCGGTCATGCCGTGTGTCATACCTCGGAAGGTTTGCGGCACCGGGTACATGTCCACTCGGGTAACCCGTTCCAGGCGCTGCCGGACGGGTTCGCCGCTCCACTCGTCGTAGTTGATGTCTGCGACCCGCAGCGCGGCGCAGTCGGCGGCGATGTCGGATTCGATGACCTCGTAGTCGATGACCTCGCCCGGGGTGGTGGTGATCCAGCCCTGCTCGACCCACTGGGACACCCGGTGGTCCGTGTGCTCGTCGAGGAAGTCCACCCCGGCCTCGGGCAGCCAGAATCGCCACAGCGCCGAGACGTGCCCGTCGATGCCGTCCGGCACGACGAGGCACCAGGCGGTCAGGTCGAGTTTGGAGGCGAGGTCGAGCCCGCCCCACGCAGGCCGGCGAGCAACCAGCTCCCGCAGCCGGGCCGGGTCGGCGAACTCGGTCCCGGTGCACGCTGTGAACAGGTGCATCGGCATCCACCGCGTGGACTGGCTCACCCACTGGTTGAGCCGGTACTGGCGGAACGCGTTCTCCCGGGCCGGGTCGTTGCGCGCCTCCAGCGCCTCTTCCCGCAGCGCTTCGAGGGAGAGGAAGTCGCCGAGCGCGGGGTTGGAGAAGTACCAGTTCGCCTCGTCCCACGGGTCCGCGTCGGCGGGGAGGTTGCGCAGGTAGACGAACCGGTGCGGCGCGCGGGACGGGTCTTCGGCGATCTTGACGCACTCGTCGTGCTCGGACTTGGCGAAGCTGGTCGGGTCGTTGCCCGCCGTCGTGGCGGCGAGCAGCAGCGGTTGCACCCGGGTGCCCATGCCGGTCCGCAGCGCGGACCACAGGTCGCCGTTGGGCTGGGTCAGGACCTCGTCGAAGATCACGCACGAGGGGTTCGAGCCGAGGTTGCCCAGCGCGTCGGCTGCGATGACCTGGTAGACCGAGTTGGTCTTCTCGTCTACGATCCGGGCGGAGTGCTCGATCACCCGCAGCCGCTTGGACAGAACTGGCGACAGCGCGACCATGCGGGCGGCGACGTTGAAGACGAGGCGGGCTTGGTCCTTGTCGCGGGCGGCGCCGTAGACCTCGGCGGACTCGACGCCGTCGCCGACGAGCATGTACAGCGCGACGAACGCCAGCAGCTCGGACTTGCCGTTCTTGCGGGCCAGCTCGATCCAGCCGGAGCGGTACCGGCGGACGTAGCACTCCCATTCGGGGTCCCAGCGGACCTCGCCGAACAGCGGGCGGACGATGTCGTCGCGCTGCCAGTCGGCCAGGATGAACGGGGTGCGTGCCCACCGGTCTTTGGTGTGCACGCAGATCTCTTCGGCGAACGCCTGCGCATGGTCGGCGCGCTGTTGGCAGAGGTGGTCGCCGCGTTGGCGGCAGGCACGTCCGTCGAAGGACCAGCCGCACACCGGAAGCCGCGGCGCCTTCGGCGTGGTCTTGCGGGAACGGGGTTTAGGAGAGGAGGCGGCCCGCGTCGCCTGAGATGCCGCCATCGGCGTTCACCTCGGTCTTGATCGCCTGCCGGTCCGACGGGGTCAGCCCGAACCGCGCCGCGAAGGTCAGGAACGTCCGCTCGGCGTCGGCCTGAACCTTCAGCGCGGGGTTGGGCACCAGGCCGCCGCCGCCGGGCACCAGCAGCGCCGACCCGTTCACGAGCGTGGTCGCCACGGCGTAGCGGGCCAGGGCTTCGCACAGCACGCCGAACGCGTCGACGTCCCACGCGGTGAGGACCTTGCGGGCGATCATGCTTGGCGCGAGCCGGTCCCAGATCCCGCGTCCCTTCTCCGATACCCACTGCGGCGGCACGATCTCCACTGCAGGCGGCACCGGCTCGGCCTCGTTGATTCGGTCCTTGCGGTCACCGTGCAGGATCCGCAGTGAGGTCGGCTTCCCCGCAGGCCCTCGTTTCCCCATGTCGACCACCGGACCTTGGAATGCGTGACGCGCAGAACGCCGCAGGACGTTCGATCCGTACGAATCGGCGGAATCAATCGATCCGTACGGATTCTACGGAACCTACGGACTGCGAATGTGGTAACTGTGGTAAATCTGGTAAACAATCCGTTGCTGAGCAACAGGTTCGCGACCCCACGCGACTCATCCGTCCTCGCTGCCGCTATTCTCATGCGCGGTGTCACTCGTCTCGTGGTCCGTTCGTTCCCGATCGTTCGGGGTCGACGATCGGGAGGCGGACGAGCCTCCCAGAAGGGAGTACGCGAATGGGTGAACGCCGCGAGGATGGGGACGACTCTGGCGACCCGCCGCCGGACGACTCTGGCGGTCTGTCGCTGGAGCACGTTGGCGATGAGCCGCTGGAGCGTGATCCCAGCCGGGACAAGAAGCCCGACTGGGGACGCATCCTCATCAGGGTGATCCAGCTCCTTACGGTGCTGGCTGCCTTGGGTCACGAAGTTACGAGGCTACTGACCTAGGGCAGGGGGCGCGTCCGGCTTCAGTCGGACGTTGCCCCTCACTCGCTTGGCTGACAGTCCATTGCCGGTGTACGGCCGTAGCTTTCAACCACCCGGAGCGTACCTCATCACTCAGTAACGTCTACACAGTAACGTTACTGCGTAGACGTTACTGAGCCGAAGCTACTAGCTGGAGCCGCTGGACGCCTTGCCCCGGCTGGCCGCTTTGGGTGCGGTAGTCGCCTTCTTTCGAGCCGCACCGCGCCTCTTGGCTGCGGCGGCGGTCTGTCGCTTACGCGGAGGCATTCAATTCACCTCCCCTCGGTGTCGTCGGGTTCCGGCATCGTGACGCCGAGCAGTTTCGCCGTTGCATAGCCATCGAGGTATTTGTCTCCAATGACGACCAGACCGGCGGAGGCGAGAAAGGCATTCTTATCGTCAACGCTCTTAAAGCAGATGCAGCACCAATACTCGCTTTCGGTCGCGAGCTGCATCCGCTCAAGTTCTCGGGCGGTGCGTTCGCGGAAGCCGCGGTGCAACGCATCAAGCTCGGCCTCCGCGTCGGCCTCTTCGTCGCCGGTGTAGTCGACGCCGGCGAGCGGGTCGGGGTCCGGCTCGGCCGTGAGCAGGGCAAGTACGTCATCGTTGGACTTCATGCCGGACACGGCCGAGGACATCTGGAGCTGCGCGAGCAGCGCGGCGTTGGGGTCGTCAGCGGGTGAGGTCATGGCGAAACAGCTCCAGCTCGGCGAGGGGAAACCAGTCCAGGACACGGGCGTAGTCCTCGGGTGCGTGTCGGCTCAGCGGCTCAATGAACCGGTAGTCCAGCCCGTCGAATGACCGGCCGAACCATGCGTAGTCCGGTGGCAGCGGGCAGGCGTGCCGCTTGATTGCGGCCCGGACGTCGGCGATCTGCCAGTCCCAGATAACCGAGACCTTGCGCGTGTCCTGGCGGATCGGGCCGTGTGTGGACATCGCCATCCGCCGCATCGGGCTGTCGGTGGCCCGGACGCCGTCGGCGTTCCAGGCATCGTCAGCCAGGCCGACGTCCAGGCGCAGGGTCGCGGCCACGTCCTCGTAGGTGAACTCGGTCAGCCCGGCGGCGTCGATGATCCGCCACCGCTCGGGCGGGCAGAACGTGTAGTTCACCAGCCACCGGTAGAGGCTGGGGTGGGGTAAGTCGTAGATCTTTTGGCCGAAGTAGTCCTCGAACATTTTGAGGCTGTCGGCGACGAACTGCAGGCCAGGCACGCTGTACAGGTGGTACGGCACCACCGGTATACCGCGTTCGCGCATCGCCAGCCACGCACTGATCGAGTCCTTGCCCCGGGAGAAGCCGAGCAAAACCGGGTTTCCGTCGGCCGCCAGGTCGTCGAGGATCGTCTCCGACGACGGCAAGCCGTCGATAGTGATCACGGGCACCTCCGTAGCTGCAGGTGGACACCGGGTGCACGGACGTGCACCCGGTCGACGCGTTCGGCGCGTCAGCCGTCGCGATCGCGGCGGACGATCTTGCCGATGCCGGATGCTGACAACCGCGCTGGAGCGGCGGTGTCGCGATAGGACTCGCCAGCCGCAACCAGCTCGATGACCAGGCGATTTCGCTCCGCGTGCCATGCCTCGGCCTGCTCGGCCGCGCGCTCCAGCTCGGCAGCGAGGTCAGCGCGGCGCTGCTCGGCGCGGGCGATTGGGTCGGACGTAGGGGAACCGTTGCTCAAAACCTGACCCCACCCCTCCGGGCCTCAGTGGCTTGTGCGCAGGGCGAGCGGCCAGGGGGCACCCCCCTGGGTGGGAGCGCGGCGAGGCGTTCAGCGCGAGGGCTGCGAGTCCACCTCGTCGACATGGTGTCCTGTGTGGACTGATCAGGCTTGGTTCCACCCACCCTTTGTTGCAGCGGTTCTGACTGTGGCTTGGCTGTGGCACCGGGCACACAGGCCCCGGCCCCGGGCCGGGTCATCGGCATCCAGACCAGCGGCCACCAGGTCCCGGCGGATGATCGGCCAGTGATCGGCCACAGTGGACGGTTGGACACAGCTGCGGCCCAGATGACTCGGGCAGTCGAGCAGGTCACAGCGGCACACGGGATCACGGGCCAGCACGCCGGGCCGGAAGCGGGAGCGGTGTCCTGCGGTATAGCCGCGTTGTGCGGAGCTGCCGAACGCCGAACGTGCTCGTGCACGGCACTCCGGACACCGGCCGCCTGTTGACGTCACGTTCTCGCATCCGGGACGCGAGCAGGGGCGGCGCGCTCGGCTCGCCACTAAACAACTCCGAGCGATAAACACAAAGGCGCTGAAGGCAAGAATGCACAATTAGTCTTTTCAGGTGAATTTCCCCGGAAAGACTTGTCAGTATTTCGGGTAATGAAACTATTTATAGCGGTTCTCATGGGGCAAAACATGGGAGCGATACTCAGAAAGGTAACCCGATGGAAAAGAATGATGACGTGCGGTCATATGGTCCTCGCTACAATTCCACCAGTGCGATAATCGATCTGGCCACGCTCGCGGACCGGATGCTGGCGGAGCTGACCATCTCGGACAACCCGACCGGACTGCCCGAGGGCGTGCGGGTGCTCATCCAGGTGCGTCACTGGGGCCAGCTGGTGTTCCTGGTCCCCGGCCTCAGCGACGACTTTCTCTTCGCCAGCATCAGCACCACGCGATACAGCCACGAGGCGAACGTGCTCATGGACAAGTTGCTCAAGTTCATCGAGTCGTACAACTGGAACAACCCCGACGACATGACTGACCGCCGGTTCAATGCGCACATCCACCTCTTGAGCGAGGACGAGTGGATGGGGCGTCACTGGTCCACCGGCGTCGCGACCCTTCTCCGATAAGCCGGAAATCACGCCCGACTCCGTTCGGCAAAAGCCGGGTCGGGCAAGTCGTTCAGAAAGGTAAGTACGATGCTGAACAGGCTACCCAAAACAGTCCCGTACAGAATGGATCGGCGGCTCGGCGACCGCGTAGCGGAGACCGCGCCCATCGTCAGTACGACGCGGCTGGCGCGGCGGATCATCGACGACATGCACGCCGAGTTTGCGCCCGGCATCTATGCGGGCCGGGCGTTCGGCGCGAACGCCTGGGTGTACCGGGGCCGCTGGATCGACTTCGAGGTCTTCGGCTTCCTCGGCAAGGAACTGCGGGATCCCGAGTTCGTCGATGCGGCGCGACAGGAGTTCGAGTCGTTCGTGGACTCCTATGACTGGCGCATGGCCGAGGGCCCGTCGGTGCACCGCTTCGAAGGCCGGCGAGTCATCCTCTGCGACGAGGCCAAGAGGGTGTTCCGCAACGCGACCGGCCGCGTCTGGGTCTACCGCCGCTGGCGCGCGCTCGCCGGTCCGCGGTTCCGCCCATTCCTGCCGCTCGACCAGTCCTGACCAGCGCCAACCACAGTGGCCGACTGCTGCCCCCGGTCAAACGGTGGGCAAACACCTCCCGGGGGCGCAGCGGCCAGAACTCCAGAAAGGTAAACCATGAGTTCCGACAACCAGCAGCATAGCGGCGACTTGGACGCCGTCCTCAAGGACTCTTACGAGGTCTACAAGCACGCGATGATCCGCTTTCACGCGTTGCTCGCCGAGGCCGTGCTCGACAGGCCGGAGCGAGCCGAGCGACTGTTCGAACGGATCATGATGGAGGCCCGGCTGTTCCGGGTGCTGCACCTGATCAGCGTGGGGTACAGCGGGACGCCGACGTTCTACCGGGCGGTGTCCAGCGGTGACCTGATGGACGCCAGCCTGCGCGGCCTGGTCGACTTCGACGGCTTCTCACGGACCTATGTCATCACGGAGCCCGGCATCATCAAGTTCACGTGGTGGCGCGAGCACATCAGGCCGCTGAGGGAGCATGAGCCGTTCGCAACACTGTGGGACGTCGTCACCTCGGTGTAGCCGACAACGATTGACGCGCAAGGAAACGGGGCGGCGGAACCACGGGTTCCGCCGCCCTTTCTTGCGGGTGCGGCGCGTTGCATCGCGCCGAGGACTTGAGAGAGGATCAGCGACATGAGCCAGGAAGAAGTTCCCGCGAAGTCGACCGGCGAAGGAATCGCCGTAGATCTGCAGTGGGCTACCCCGCTGCCAGAGTTGCCCCTGGAGCGAGTCAAAGCCCAGCGGCGTCGATGCGAAACCCTGGCCCAGCTGCTTGCGGATGCCGAGGCGGAGCTGCGCGAGGAACTGGTGAGCGCACGACGGTCCGGAGAACTCGTGGTCGACCTACAGGAAGCCTCCGGCCTGAACCCCAACAAGGTCAACGCGGCACTCCGGGAGGGCGGCATACCGGCTGACCGGTCGGCCCCCAGAAAGAAGAGAAACACCCTCTGACCTGCCTAAATACGGTCACCCGTATGGCCTATTTCATAGTGTCACAACTTGTGAGACTATATAGGCTCAAGTCATGAGCTGTGATCGGGAGGGCAAACCCCGATTGCAGCTACTCAGAAAGGTGATCGAGGATATGTCTGCTCCGACCAAGAAGTCTGCGCCCGTGGCGACCGAAGAGACCACGCCGGAAACCGCTCCGGCCGTCGAGGCGGCTGAACCTGCGCTGGTCCCCATTTCCAAGGTCAAGGACGCGTGGACGGTCCTGGCCACGGCGGTCAACGGCTCCCGTTCGGTCAACGAGCTGGTGACCAAGGCGGGCCTGAAGGGCTGGGATGTGCGCAAGGAGCCCGCGTTCTCGGCCGTGCCGACTGGCAAGTGCGCCGAGTGCGAGCAGGCTGTGGGTGACAAGCACGCCAAGGGCTGCTACCTCGCCGACGCCGAGGAAGGCGAGACCACGGACGGCATTGTCGACGAGAACGACACGACGACCGACGTGGAGATTCCCGGCTACTTCGGCGTGATCCGCACGGACCCGAAGACCGGTGCGCACGAAGCGATCGGCGCCACCGCGCGGAAGGCGATCCCGGTGCAGATCGAGGATCGGGCGTCGATGCTCACTGAGATCGCCAAGCAGACCAAGGCGAAGTTCTCGGCCGCCGGTCCGCTGAACGAGAACACGGCCGCGTTCGTGTCGTTGAAGATGCCGGAGCTGATCAAGGTCGCCAAGGGGAGCAGGGGCGTAAAGGCCGACGAGCTGGAAATGCGGCTGGTGCTGATCTGCTCCCCGGTACCTGGTCAGCAGTCGGAGATCCGGTTCTCGGCGGTCCGGCCGAAGTCGGCGACCGTTCAGCACTTCCCGATCGAGCCGCTGCTCCTCGAAGGAGATTCTACTGTGGACACTCGGCTGACCGAGTCGAGCGAAGCGGTCGCACGGGTTCAGTCGGTGATGGAGGAGTTGTCGGGAACGGCCTCGAAGATGATGGGCCAGAAGATGAGCCTGAAGGAATTCAACGAGCTGTGCTTTCAGCTGTGGATCAGGCCGCAGGAGACGGCCAACACGTGGCTCAAGAACCAGCACGAGGCCCGGACTGCGGTTCTGCGGGCGCTGTTTCTCGGGCAGTACGACCTGTTCGAGGGCATCGGCAATACTCGCTGGGCTGCCTGGCAGGCTGTTCAGACGGTGGCCGAGCACATGCCGCACGTGGAGAACAAGGCGGACGACAAGGAGGCCGAATTGCGGCGCCGCGCGGAGCAGGCCCTGTTCGGCGCCAACGCGAAGGCGGGCGGCAGGGTGTCGGCTAAGGCTTTCGGTCTCTTGACGGACTAGCAGGGCGGCCGGATAACGGCCCGTAGCACCCGGCCCCGGGGAACCACGGTTCCCCGGGGCTTTCTCTGTTCTTGGGGCGGAAACGGCCCTGAGCGGCCACTGGAAGGCCGGTACGGGCGGGTAGGTGGCAAGGCCCGGAAACGGCGGAGAGCCCCGCAGACCGGCCGAGGGGGAGGGTCGGGTCTGCGGGGCTCTCAACGCCTGTCAGTGGTGCACCCGGATTCGGGCACAGCGGTACCTAGCCCCGCTATTATGACAATTGTCTTAGCGTGCCGTCAAGCAATTGGCTGCCTATCCGAGCGTGTCCCCGGTCACATCTGTCCCGGGGTTTCCGGAGGCAGCAGCCAAGTTCATCCACGCTCCGATCGGCCAGGTCTGTGAGCACGCGGCGCACACCGCCGCGAGCTGTTCGGGGTCGATGGACAGGGCGGGACGGCGGATGTACTCGCTTTCCTCGTCCGACCAGACCTGCACCGAGTCGGCGCCGCAGGTGGGGCAGGCCCGGCCGCGCAGGGTGTAGCGCGGAGGCGGGTCGAGCAGCAACCGGGCCTGCCGGACCCATTCCGCAGCCTGCTCGGCAGCCCACAGGACGTAGTCGGGGTAGCTGTGCTGCCACTCCTCGGCGTGCCTCGCCCAGATGCGGGCTTGCTCGCGCAGATTCTCCGGATGCTCGTGCTCGTGATCTCCACAGCAACGCCGGATCTCCTGGCGTATCTCGGCGACCAGAGCGAGCGCACCGAGCGCGGCAGGCGGACGCGACGCAGGGCCGCCCACGCTCCCGTTGCGCTCGTTGCCCGGCATCACGGCCTCAGCGACCTGGTCAAGCAGGCACAGCACCACGGCGGCCTCGTCGCTGCCGTCATCGCGGACGATGACCGCGTGACCAGGGAGCGCCAGCTGATCCACCGCGACCTCCCAGGCCAGACGGGCAAGCGCGACGTGCTCTGGTTCCGGCCGGCGAGCGGCCTCGGAGTAAGAGGTTGTGGCGTACTGAAGGGTCACGGACGTGCTCCTGCATGTTCGTGTTCGTTGGCCGCACTTGCGCGGCTGGGGTCGAGCTACGTGCGCGGGTCGACAGCCGTTGACGTCTGTGGCGTCGTTGCCGCTTGGCGGGCGAGCTGCTCGCGGGCACGGGCGAGCCGGGAGGGGTGCATCCGGTGGGCCGGGTCGCGCATCTCTCGGACGCCCGCTCGGTTGCGCGACAGCGGACCGCAAACCACCCAGGGTTTTGCCGCGCAGAACGGACACTCGACCGACCGGGCTAGGTCGTGATCGGCGTTGCGCTGCCAGCCCATGACGGCGTAGACCTGGTGAATCCCGCGCATTCCGGCCTGCCGGTGTTGTTCCCGCGCCGCCTCGCGCGCCGAACTGGTGCGCCGACGTTGCTCCTGCGGGGCCGGGTCGCCGGAAGGCTCCGCGATGCGATCTCGCGCGGCGTCGCAGCGACCGGCGATCTCTGAGGGTGTCGCACGGCGGGCCGCGGTGCCCATCGCCGACATGGCCGTGTGGCACTCGGCGAGGCTGTACCCGGCCAGGCCGGACAGCCACGAAGTCACCAGCTCGTCGGTCACGTGCGCGTCGGTGTGGCGCATGAGCAGGCCGCGCACGTCGCTGCGGCTCATGGTCGCGTAGAGCCTGGCCATCAGGCGATCAGTCCGTCGTCGGCCGCCTCGAGTGCGGTGTCGAGGATGGCATTCAGCTGGTCGGCGTCGGCGTGCTGCGGCCGGGCGAGGCGCACCGCCAGGCCGAGCCCGTGCTGTTCGTCCTCGGCGATCGCGGCAGAGCGCAGGCTCTCGAACCTGTCCACCACTTCCACGTCCCGAGCACGCTTTTTCGGGTCAGCCACCGCGATGCGTGCCGCGCGCATCCGCTCGCCCACCAGCATCGGCAGGAAGGTCGCAGGCAGGGTCTTGCTCGACCAGACCGCCAGGCCCGAGCCGATCACGTTGCTGCCGATGCCCTCGCACAGCAGCGGGATCACCTGCGCCACGAGCTGCGCCCGGACCCTCTCGGGCACCGACGAGCCGTAGAACTCCACCAGCCGCTCAGCCTCAGCGCGGCGTCGTTGTCGGACCGAACCCGCCTCCGGCCGGTCGCTGAGGACTGATTCGGTCGCCGTGACCTCTTGCCCCGTCGGGGCGTCGGCTGCTACTCGCGCGCCGCGCGTCTCGCGCGGGGGTAACCCCACTTTCTTGCTTCGCAACGAAAGATCAGGTTCTCCAGTCTCCCGCTCCCTACTCCCTTCTCCCAGGGGGTTCGGCGAAGGGTTCGCGGACGCGGTCACCGGCTCGTTCTCGGCAGGGGCGGACGTCTCGTCGTCGGTCGCCGCACCGGCAGGGCGTCGGGGCGAGGCCGGCGAGCGGGTGGTGCCACGGATCGTCATCGCGGCCTTGACCTCACCCGGCAGCTCACGCGCCCCGCCTTCCAGCGCAGCAGCCGCGAAGGCGGGGGCCGGTCCGGTCACGTCGGCGGGCAGCTTGCGCAGCTCGACCGCGAGCGCGGCGCGCAGCTTCGGCGACTCGATGTCGAAGGCGACCCGCAGCGCCCCGCGCAGGACGTTGGGCTGCTTGTACAGCTCGTCGTTGCGGATGAACGTCCGGACCAGCAGCTCCTCGGTGTCGTGGTCGACCACAACGAACCGGGCGTAGTCCAGCTCGTCCAGCGCGGCGCGCACCTCTGGTGTGTCCAGGTCGGGATGCGGGCCCGCCCAGCGCTTCATCGCCAGGTCCAGCACTCCGGCATACGACAGCTTCTGCTGTGACATCAGCTGCAGGTAGAGCATCTTCGCCGGGAGCGACAGCTCCCGGAAGTCCTCGTCATTCCAGATACGCACGTAGATGCGGGCGTGATCGCGCGCCACAGAAACCCCCTACAGACAAAGAAAAACGGGTCGACAAGAGACCGCCGCGACCATGCGGCGGGGATCAAGAAGAGGTCGAAGGGTGACGGCGATGCGTCAGGATGCGGCTGCCGGGCGCGCGGCGGAGTGCTCGCGCAGTGCCTCGACGTCCAGGGTGTAGACCGCCTGCAGCTTGCCGACGTTGTGGCCTGCTGAGTCGGTGGAGCGCACGTAGCGGCCGGTGGCCACCAGGACCCCGGCGGCGCGCAATCGATTCACGGTCGCACCGACCAGCGGCGGGTGCACCCAACGCGGCAGCAGCGGACGCCAGCGGTTCGCGGTCGTCTCGCGGAACGGGTCGTCCAGCGCGTCACGGATGATCACGGTCACGACGGCCAGGACTCCGGCCTCGTTCCGCGGTTCCGCCGTCAGCAGTGCGGCGACGGTCTGGGCGGTCTCGCCGGTGCTCGCGCTAGGCGCGCTGGCCAGGGACACCATCTCCCGGGCCAGCGCGACCAACTTGCCGAATGGGACGGTCATGGGTTCAGCAGGCGGAACGTCCAGACCTCGGAGATATCACTGAACTCCTCGAACACGTCCGGGCGCCGCTCCTTGAGCTGGCCCTGGTCGAGCGCGATGCGCGTCGCGCTGGCGAACGACACGACCGGCACGCCGTTGACCGTCCCGACCGTGGCGCCTCGGGCGACCAGCGCGGCCTTCAGCAGAGCCTCGTTGTCCTTGCGCTCCTGCGAGAGCTTGGCCTGCTTGCTCTTGATCCGACGTAGTGCCCCGACGGCCTGGGCGAACGAGTCGATCGGCGCCCTGGCGGTGTCGTCCTCCAGGACTGCGGGCACAGCGGTGCCGTGGCCGGAATTGGGCATGACGGAATCGCCTCCTCAGCGAATGGAATCAGAAATCGGTCGATTGACCGAAAGAATGCGCGACTCAGCGAAGGTCAGCTGGTAGTGCAGCAGGTCGTGTGGCGTTTCAGATACGCCGTGATCGCTACGTCCGGAATCCGCGGGAGGCCACGGCCGTGCCCGATCCGGGTCACCGCGAGCTCTCCGCTCTTCATCAGACGTCGAACCGTGGGAACGCTGCAGCGCAGCCGTTGCGCTGTCTCCGCCACGGTGTGCAGGTCGGCCTTTTCGACCGCCCCGCCTGTCCCCTTTCTGTCTGTCTCGCTGTTCACAAAGCTCCCTTGATCACCGGCAACCCGCGACGACTCTCGTCATAGGTTGAATGCCCCCCTCGGGCGCTCGCGCTCGGTAACATCCAACTTGGCTTTTACCTGGGCGATCGTCAAGAGAAAACGTGAAACCTGATCACCTCTGACCACTCGTGACCACTAGTTCCCAAGAACCGTGTGATCCGCATCTCTTCTTTGACTGCCCGAACGGCGCTGGTCCGGCTCAGTGTGGACTCAGTACCCTTCCTCTACACTCCTGCCCGACTACGCCGAACGGGTGCAGGAGGCTGCAAGGGTGCGGCCGACGCGGCACCAGCGGGCTGACCATGTTGGGGGATGGACATTGTCCGAGGGGAACGGCTCGCCGGGCCGATCAGTCGAGAACGTGGCGGCACTGATTCGCGGCTACTCCACTCCCCGGACAGTCGCCGAGGTCGAGCGTGATGCCGGTATGAAGCCAGGAGCGCTGGCGAACTACGTGAAGCCGTCGACGGCGCCCGCACGAATGCCGCTCGCACCGGTCATGGAACGCATCGCCGACGCGCTGGGAGCCCCGCTCACCGAGGTATCCCGCGCGTTCGCCGCGGACTTCGAGCTGCCGGTGTACGACGAGGAACCCTTGCTCGAAGGCGAGTACGAGCTTCTGGCCAACTACCGCATGTTGCCACCCAACCTGCAGCGCTTCGCGCGCAAGACCCTCGCAAGCTTGGTCGCGGAGCACGGCGCACCGGCGAAGCCGCACGACCACGGCGTGTGACTGGGCTGAATGCCAGCTGACCCACGTAACGCGCGGCACGACACGCCAGATCATCCCTGTTGAGGTTCGGGCCGCCAGCGGGTAGACCCGAACTACGCGCGGACGACTGGGCAAAAACCGGACAACCCAGTGTCGGACCGCCGTCGGCCGCTGGGGAGAGCGGCCTGGAACGGGGAGGGACACGCCATGCTGCACGCCATCGAGTTCGGTTCTGACATCACGGGACGCTGGGAATTCGACCACGACGACAAACGACACCTCATCCTCCGGGTCCGCGCCCGCAAACTGACCCGAGGCATCGCGGGACTCATCCGCTGCCACGGAGTGAGCGAGGACGTCCAGGTCACTTGCGTCCCGCTTCCCGGCGTGATCCCAGCCCCACGCGACCATCGAGAGCACCTTCGGCCGGCGCCAGCTCCGGTGCCCTGCACGACGGTGACGCCTCGGGACGCCGACGCCAACCTTCTCTCGACAGTGATCCGGAGGTTGCTGGCCGAAGGCGGTTAACTCAGCTTGGGCGAACGCTGCCTTGGAACGTCAGACGCGCTTCCTGAAGGATGTCTCGGCCCAGCTCGGAGAGGTACAGCTCGTCTACGCTGCCGAACTTGGCTTCGTCGAAGCTGAGTCCGAGTCGTTTTGCTACGAGCTGGACGGCTTCCTCGTCGGGGCCTTCGACCTCCAGGAAGGGCGGGAGATCGGGCCACTCGTCGAAGTCGAGGGTGACACCGTCGAGGACCCACTGTTCGCGGTAGCTCTCCTGATGGCGCACGGGCGTGAAGCCGACGGCTTCGAGGAGGCTGTACGTCGCGGCGAAGTCGCCGACAGGCGTCTGCACCTCAAGAACGCTGTCGACCGTCGAGGACGCCCCCGTAGCTTGCTTATACGTCAGCATCGTCGTCTCGCCTTCTTGGCGGAGCCGCAGCCAGCCACGCTTTCCGGCGATGTGGGGGTTTTCGAAGATCACGCGGGTCATGAGCGTGCGCGCGGACACCTGCTTGGCGCCACACGCGGCAAGTTGTACGGCTACGCGCTCGACGTCGACATGGACGAACCTGGCTTCGTACTCAGGGGCTAAGGTCATCGTTCCTGCGGGATCCTCGTAGGGAATTCCGGGCATCGCCGCAGCTTGGAGAGCCTTACTAGAAGTACTCGTCAGCGACGGTGATCGCCTTGATGGTAGCGGTGACCTTCCGCTCTCCGATCATGCCGTCCACGCTGTCGCCGACCCGGGCTCCGAGCAGTAGCTGACCGAGCGGCGACTGTGCTGAAACTTCGTCGTCGTCACCGTCAACGACGAAGTAGCTCCCCATGATCACCTCGTCGTCCCCTCGGAAATCGCTCCGGACGTACCGGACTCGGCACCCGATCTCGACACTCTCGCCGGAGGGCTTCTCCTTAATGACCGTCGCCTGATCGCGAATCGCCTGAAGCTCCTTCAGCTTGGTATATGCGGCTCGCGCCTGCATCTGCGCTTCATCAAATGCGGGATTGTCATGCCACGTCTCACTTGAGATGTCGACCGATTCGCCGACGTCGCCGAGATTCGCCTTATAGCGGCGCTCGTGCTGAGCCATCTCATGTTCGAGCCGTTCAAGGTCGCGGGGAAGGAACAAGAATGTCTCCGCCATTAAGTCTCCTCAGCGTTACCCTGTTGCCCTTTAAGTCGACGAAAGTCGCCAGCTTACCACGTACTGATAGCAGATCACTACCGACTGGCGAGCACGAAGCCCATCCGATGGATGTGCGACTCCGGCTGCCCAACGTGGGGCAACTCGATAAAGGGTGGCGTGTACGCTTCCCAGGTTGCCTTCCAGTCGTTCAGGTGATTCCAGATAGCACCCTGCTCCAAATAATGTTCCGAATCGACATGGGACATTGACACTGGCATAAAGTATTCGGCGCCGAAGTAGCCGCCCGGTCGGACGCATTGCTTCAGTGCCTCGATGAACGATCCCAAAGGGCGAAAGTGGTTCAACGAGTAGTGCCACGAACAGCTGGTCCATAGGGCGTCGTGGGGCGGGATTTTCTCGTCGCAGATGTCGCCGTGAATGATGGACACGCGACTGGTGAGCTGTCGCGCATGAATCCTATGCTCCAGCCCATTTTCGCTACCCGGGTATTTCTCTTCAACTTGTCCGGATGGCACGCCCTGTTTCCCGAACAGTGCCGACGCGTTGACGTCTATCGCGGTTACCCTGTATCCGGCTTCCGCGAGTGGCAGTACAAATTTTCCGTCGGCGGCTCCGACGACGAGAACGGATTCGATATCCGGTCTCCTCTTCAGCGCCTCAAGGAAGATCGGGAAAAAGGTGCGAGTATCGGCCCAAAGTGAAGTCGTCATCCGTTTGCTCCCTCGTTGAGCATGGCCCGAACGGCGCGTGCGATTTGCTCGGCAGCGCAATCCGGTGATGTGTTGTCGTTCGGAACTGAAAGGTCGGCGTATTCGTTGTAAGCGTCTCGGATGCTCTCAATGGAGCTCTCCGAGCGCCGCCGCCAGTAGGTGGGCTCTCCTCTAGCGCTGATGCGTTGCAACCGAACCTGCTCATTACATGTGATCATGACCGAGACTTGCGGCTTCGGCGCCAGAGTCCACGGAGCCAGTTGCAGGCTCGACCCCATCCCGAGGTGATACGCCATCGCGCGGCCGATGTAGCTCTCGACGAGCCACAACGCACCCGTTGCTGATTCCCGCGCTCGTTGGCACGCCGTAGCTATCGCCCAAAGGTAGAAGACGTGCCGGGCAGTGACGTTCTCGGATGCGTCAGCTTGCTTCCGCTGGGCGTCGAGATCCATCGGAATCGCGGGGAGCAACTCGGCGCCGATACGCTGCGCCACAAGAGGTGCAAGGGTCGACTTGCCAACACCTGAGAGTCCTTCCAGCGCGATGATGCGCACGTGGTCCCCTAGGAATGCGCGACGTAGTTGACCTGCGGGATGCCGAGCAGCACCTCGTCGTGATCGGTCGGCCGGTAAATGATCTCGCGACCGTCGAAGTCCCAGAGGAAGGCGTGAGAATCCTTGCCGACCGCCTTACAGGACATCGTGAGGCCGCCCGCAGGACTCATCTCGATCCGATCGAGCCGAGCACCTTGTTCGGATGCACCGCACGATTCGCCGTTTTCGATGCCGAGCAAGTCGTCATCAAGCTCCACCACGATTCGCTCGCTGCAGCCGTCCAGGATCTCCTTCACGAGGGTGGAGTCCTTCAGTTCAAGGTGCGGGTTCTTCTCGGCGTTGCCGACCAACCGCAGTTGGTGAAGCTTGATCGTCGACACGCCTCGGTCGGCCAGTTCCTCTGTCAGTCGGGGGATGTCGTAGATGTTCAGACTGGTCACCGTCAGCGTGACACCGAGCCGGAGGCCGAGACCGACGGCGTACTCAATGGTCTCGACAGCATCATCGAAGCTGCCTTCCTTTCGGATGTCGTCGTGCGACTGTCGCAGGCCATCGAGCGAGATCCGGAGATAGTCAAGGGTTCGGACCATCGCGGGCAGTCGTCGCCTCACGATCGCATGGCCGTTGGTGCAGATCTCAGTGGCGAGCCCCATCGCGTGGGCATCCTCAGTGACGCCGACGATGTCGTCGTGGAGGAACGGCTCGCCGCCGAGCAGGACCACCTTGCTGGTGCGGTAGTTGCGGATAAAGTGCGCCATGACTGCCGCAGCCTGAACGCGCGATACGCGCTCTTTCCGCTTCAGGTTTTCTCCGTGGAAGCAATGCGCGCAGGAATAGTTGCAACGATACAGCAGCTGGAGATAGAGAGTCTCAATCTCGCGAACGCCGGTGGTCTGAGTGATACTCATCGTTCCTCCAGGCTTTGCGCATATTGACACTGCGCCAATTTGGGTTGCGTGCGCGAGATGCAAGACATAAGACGTCTAACGCACCCGCGTGGTTACGAGGGCCCGTCCGCACCACTCGTTCGGATGCGTCTCGTCGGGCCTATTGCTGACAAATTGTGGACATCTGGCGCCTAGTTGGCGCTAGTCCTCGTGCTGTCGCTGCGGCGCTCTGCGGTCGAGGTATTGCGGCTTCAGAGACTCAAGCGCCGACCTTGTCAAGATGGCAGTAGCTTCAGGATCAATGCTCCGGCGAGCAGCGTTGGCCTCGTCGATCGCACGTAGATCAATTCGCTGTTGCGCGGGCGACCGCTCGTAGTCCGGGTAGCGCGGACCGCCGAGTGTTCCACGCGAAATGTACGTCCCCAGTGCGCCCGCAAGGATTGCCAGTGCGGCGAGGAGGCCCAGCAGGATCCACTTCGTGGCGTTCACGGCGGATCTGTTGGCAGTCGCTTCAAGGCGTCGAGTACGCGCTTCATGAGGGCGACATCCGGCTGGTGTTTTAGACGTTCTTGAAGCTGCTGCGGCGACGGTGGCGTCACGTATGGACGGACTCGGCGAGGCAGCGCCGTCGGCAGGGTTCCGGTCACAACTTCGCTCCGTTGGATCACTGGAAACACCTCCGTAGGCAAATTGGCGATGCGGGCGTCTGCTCGCTCTCGTTCAACTCGTGCTCGGATCCCGACCACCGATTGCTTCGGCGACTTGCGGATCTTCCGGTTGTGCTGCCAGTTCGCCAGAGCCCAGCTGACTACGAGCGCCACTGGGCTTGCCATGACCGCGAGCACGACGAGGGCGCCGCACGACGTCATGGCCCCGGTGAGTTTGGTGCAGGAAGCTGTGCGCGCACGGCGACCTCGGCTGGGCTGTGAGTAGCAGCCACGCCACCGTCCAGGAAGTCCGCATGCTCACGCATGACGTCGGCCAGGCCGGCGAGCATTCCGGCGAACTCGCGCTGCCGATCCGGAGCCATCTTCGAGCTCGCGATGTCGCGGATGAGACGCGGGATGTGCTGCGTGACAGCGCCTAATGCGGCAAGCAGCTCGGCCGTTTCGAGCGGCATTGCGTGCTCATCAAGGTCGAGGATCGACCGAGTTGCTTCAGCCACGGGTACGCCCTTCGAGTCGTTGGCGGCGCCCCGACGACCGGCTTGGCCACGGGCTGCGAGTGGGGAACGCTCTGCTCGTGGCCCAGGAGGGGGTCTGTCGACCCGGTCGTCGGGGTGCCGCTAATGACCTTGGCTCGCAGTAGATGCGCAGAACAGGGCGCGAATCTGGCGTTTTCCTTGCATCGACCCCCCTGACCTGCGGTAACGTGACCGATTCGGGCTGTAACTGAGGGGAGACAGGAATGGCCAGTCCGCGCAGACGACTCGCGCGCGCCAGGAAAGCTGCCGGGTACACCCAGGAGACCCTCGCGTTCGCACTGGATGTCGATCCCAGCACGGTGAACCGTTGGGAGCGCGGCGCCTCCGAGCCAAAGGTTTACACGCGGTCGAAGGTCGCCAACCTGCTCAAAGTGAGCCGTGAGCAGCTAGAAGAGATGCTGGCGGAGGGTGTTCCAATCTCCGGCGAACTTGTGGGTGTGACGTCGCCCGCAGCCATCGGTAGGCCAGTCGCACTGAGCAGCGCGAACGAACTCACTGTGCGAGCCGCACAGTTTGGCCTGGTGTATGCAGCCTCACTACCGGCTACCGTAGAGGTCGTAGCCGAGCTAGGGAGACACGACATGGAGCGTCGGCAGTTCCTGACGGGCGCGATGTTCAGCGTGGCGGCATCGATCGCTCCAAGCCGTGACTGGCTCGTCGCGACCCTGGAAGAGACCACCCAGATGCAAGGGAAGGTCGGCTCGCCCCAGATCGAGACGATCCGGAAGACGTTCGGCATCTTCCAGGAACTCGACGTCATGCGTGGCGGCGGACACGCGCGGACCCAGCTGACCGCCTATCTCAAGCAGGTCGTGATCCCACTGCTCCAGGCAAACGACCCCGAGACCGCGCAGGGCTCAGAGCTCTACTCGGCCGCGAGCGAGCAGCTGTACTTGCTCGGCTGGATGGCCTTCGACAACGGCGAACACCCGATTGCGCAGCGTTACCTGATTCAGTCTCTCCGACTTGCCGAAGCTGCAAAGAACGTCGAACTGGGCGCTCACGTCCTGGCTGGTCTCTCGGATCAGGCGACACTGACAGGCAACCCGGACCACGGTGTCCAGCTCGCACGTACTGGGGTCGCAGGACTGTCGCGCGGCCGCTCGCATGCGTGTCTCGCTGACCTGCGTGCATTGCAGGCTCGGGCTGAAGCTGCCATGGGGGACGCGGCTGCGGCCTCGAAGAGCGTGCATCTCTCGCAGCAGGCGTTCGAACAGGTCATTCCGGACGACGAGCAGGAGTGGGCTCGTTTCATCGACGTTGCGTACCTGAATGGCGAGTACGCCCATGCTTTCCGCGATCTGGAGCGCCCGACCGAGGCTGCGATGTTCGCAGGGGTGTCGGCTGACGACGCCGCCCGGCAGGGCCGCGCCCGCCGTGGTTCGCTGGCGAAAGCCGCGATGGCCCGAGCTGCGCTTACCGATCATGACCTCGACAAGGCCACAGCCGCAGCACTGGAAGCTACGCACCTTGCTGTCACCGTGAAGTCGTCTCGATCAACCGAAGCAGTGACCGACCTCCGCACCCGACTGGGCGCGCACCGCGGTTCGCCGGTCGTCCAGAAGTTCTTCGACGAGACCGACCTCCTGGTAGCGGCTCTCGCCTAGCGGAATGTAGTCGGTCTGACGGCCGCGCTGCGCCGGTCAGTGGATCGGTGCAGCGCGGCCGCCGGTCCGCATACGGCTAAAGGGCCTTTGACCTGCGGAAACCTCCGGTGGATCTTCGGTACCTCAGATCCAATTTGACTTTCGGTGCGTTCAACGCACCGAAGGCCACATTGGGGCGCTCTTCCCGGACGTCAAACAACTTGCGACGCGCGACACTAGTAGCGTGTCGCTGCTTAGTTGTGGTGTGTGTGGCTGAGAGGCTGTTGTCCGTCAGGTCCCTTTCCCTGCCGGACGAGGATTTTTGTCATGT
>NZ_JBFAZA010000046.1:0-38418 GCF_040681595.1 Amycolatopsis sp. NPDC051716
AGGTCGACGTAGGCGGTCATGCCCTCGCGGGCGTAGCCGTGCGCCAGGTCGAACATCGAGCAAGGCGGGAAAGCGTGCCTTGACACGATGCCGCCGGCCGTGTTCTGGCTTCGGATCGGGGTTGCGGGGGGCCTGGGTGCCGTTGGGGTCGGCTTTTGCGTGCTGCCGGCCGTGCCGCCGTGGGGTTTCCGGTTCTTACGCTGGGCGGATGTTCTGGTTGATGTGGAACGCGTTCTCCGGGTCGTACCTTCGCTTCACCGCTGCCAGGCGGTCGTAATTGCCTCGGTAAGACGCTTTCACGCGGTCCTGGCCCTCCTCCATCATGAAGTTCACGTACGCTCCGCCCGCTGATGTCGGGTGGAGCTCCTCCCAGTAGTTGCGTGTCCACTGGGCGATGGCTTCCGCCTTCTCCGGGTCGGGATCCACTCCCACGATCACGCCCGACCAGCCGCCCGATCGGTGGGGGAATGCCGTTGCGTCCGGGGCGATGCGGCTTGCCGCGCCGTCGATCGGGTACAGGTGCATCGAGGAATGCATTGTCGGGAGTTGCTCGCCGTGCTTGAGGTGGATTTCGATCGCCTCGTCCGAGATCTCGTGGAACACGTCCGCTCGCCAGTACCATTGCAAGCCGGCCGGGTACAGCGCGTCGAATGCTCCCTGCAACGCCGTGTACGGCATGCTCTGCAAGCCGACCAGCAGGGGGGTGCCGAACGAGCGGACCGGTTCCAGCACTTCCTCCGCCTTGTCGTGCGATCCCGTGTAGCACCAGACGATTCCGCACGCCTTGCGGCCCCACAGCTGCTCCGGGAACGGTGGTGCGGGCGGCACCGTCAGCAGGCCGAACCAGCCGTTCAGCTCTTCGGGCAGCGACGGCAGCAGCTCGCGGTACCAGCGCAGCACGTCCGGGGTGTCGGCCAGGTCGTACAGCACCGGGCCGCCGATGATCACGCCGTGCTCGCCGATGTCGTGGCAGCGGAACGTGAACGAGGTGACGACGCCGAAGTTGCCGCCGCCGCCGCGCAACGCCCAGAACAGGTCGGGGTGCTCGGACTCCGATGCGTGCACGAACGTGCCGTCGGCCAGGACGACGTCCGCGCCGAGCAGGTTATCCACCGTCAGGCCGAAGCGGCGGGCCAGGTAGCCGATGCCGCCGCCGAGGGTCAGGCCCGCGACTCCGGTGGACGCCACGATGCCCGAGGGGGTCGCCATGCCGAACGCGACCGTGGCGTGGTCGACGTCGCCCCAGGTGCAGCCGGCGTCGGCGCGGACCGTGTGGTGCACGGGGTCCACGGTCGTGCTGCGCAGCCGCGACAGGTCGATCACCAGGGCGCCGTCAGCGACGCCGAGGCCGCCCGCGTTGTGGCCGCCGCCGCGCACCGCGAGGTCCAAGCCCTGGGCGCGGCCGTAGCGGACGCAGGCGACGACGTCGGCGGCGTCGCGGCAGTACGCGATCGCCGCGGGGCGTTTGTCGATCATGGCGTTGTAGACGGCGCGAGCTCCGTCGTAGCCGGGGTCGGCCGGGGTGACGAGGTCGCCGCGCAGCGTGGCGGCCAGTTCCTCGTGCGGCAAGGCGGTGGTGGTCATGGTGAGTTCCCTCTCGGATTTGCGGTACTCGAGGGAACGTAGGCAGCCGGCGTTCGCGCAGCGTTCGGTCCGTTCGCGCCGGTCAGGACGCGGACACCGCACCCAGGTCCGCCTCCGCGCGCCGCCGCAGGGCGGTGCTGCCCTGGGCGCGGGCCAGGTCCGCGGCCGCCCGCAGGCGGGGGACCGGGTCGGCGTCGTGTGCCGCGCGCAGCCGCAGGACCTCCGGCAGCCACCAGCGGTCGTCGCGGGCCTCGCCGGCCGCCAGCGCGGCGTCCAGTGTCGCGCGGGCCGCCTCCGGGGCCGACAGCTCGGCGACCAGCGACAGCCAGTACGGCATCCGGGCGAACGCCCCCTCCGCCTTGAGGTTCGCGACGCCCTCCTGCGCCGCGGCCAGCCCGGCCACGCCGCCGCGGACCCAGCCGCCCAGGACCAGCGCCCACTCGCGGTAGTACGCGAAGCCGTACCGGTCGCACAGCGCCGTCAGCTCGGCCACCGCCGTCCCGAGCGCCCGGCGGTCACGGCGCATCTGGTGGGTGATCCCGGCGTACGCCAGCGCGATGGCCAGGCTGTACGGGTGGTCGATCCGGCGGGCGAGGGCGATCGCCCCGGCGCCGCACGCCACGGCCGCGTCCTCGTGCCCGAGCAGCCAGTGGGCGTGGGCCGCCCAGGCCGGTCCGTGGACGTCCGGGCGGGTGCCGATCGGCCACGACGACGCGCCGCGCGTGCGTTCGGCGCCCAGGTCGAAGTGCCGCAGCGCCTCGGCCGGGTCGTGCCCGAGGCTCAGCGACGAACCCGCGACGATGAAGTGCGCCGACCCGCCCTGCGCGGCGCTCGTGCCCGGCGTCAGGAGCGCGAGGGCGCGTTCGGCCGCCTCGTGGGCCTGGACGGTCCGGCCCTGGACGAACCGTGACGACCACAGCTCCAGCAGCGCGGTGAGCGCGGCCTCCTCGTCGCCCAGCGATTCGGCGAGCGCGAGCGAACGCTCGAGGGTGTGCTGCAGCTCGGGGGACGAGTAGCCCTGGTGTGCGTTGAGGGGACCGGCGAGCGCTTCGAGGACGGCCAGCTCGTCCCGGTCGCGGTTGCCGCTCGCCGGGCGGGCGCGGACGAGGGCCAGGGCTTCCCGCAGCAGCCGGATCGCTTCGGCGTGGGCGAACGTGCTCGCCGCGACGGCGGCCGCCCGCCGGTAGTGGGCGACGGCGCGGTCCGGGCGGCCGCCGCGGGCGTACTGCTCGGCCAACTGCGCCGCCACGGCGTCGGTGTCCCCGGCGTGCAGCAGCTCCAGGCCCTGGGCCAGCCGCCGGTGCAGCAGCCACCGCCGCGGCGGGCTGACCTGCTGGTAGGCGGTCTCGCGCAGCAGGTCGTGGGTGAAGTCGTAGCTGCCGCCGGACTCGCGCACCAGCCGGCGGCGCCACAGCTCGTCGACGGCGTCGACGACGGTGTCCGCGTCCAGGTCGCTCGCCTCGGTGAGCAGCTCGAGGGTGACGTCCCGGCCGGCCGCGGCGGCGAGCCCGGCGATCTCGCGGGCGGCCGGGCCCGGTTGCTCCAGCCGCGTCCGCAGCACGGCGGCCAGCCCCTCGGCGGGCGGGGAATCGTGCGCCCGCAAGGCTTCGACGACGTAGAGCGGATAGCCGCCGGTGGCCGCGTGCAGCAGGTCGCGGTCCGAAGTGGACAGTGGACGCCCGGCGACCGCTTCGCCGAGGCGGGCCGTGCCGTCGGCGTCGAACGGGCGCAGCGGCAGCTCGGTCAGCCTGCCGTCGTCGCGCAGCTGGGCCGTCCAGGCCGCGCCGGCCGGACCGGAATCGCCGTCGCGCAGGGTCGCGGCGACCAGCAGCGGCGCGTCCGGCAGCAGGCCGAGGCCGAAGGTGAGGAACGCGCCCGTCTCCTGGTCGCACCACTGCGCGTTGTCGAGCACCAGCAGGACGGGCCGCCCGCCGGCGGTGAGCGCCCGGGCCAGTCCCTCGAAGAACCGCAGGCGCTGCCAGGCTTCGACGGCCACGTGCCCGCCGCCGGCCGTCCGGGCGGCCGGCAGCAGCCGGTCGACTTCGGCGCGCCACACCGGGTCCAGCGACGCCGCCGCCTTCTGCACGGCCGGGTTGCGCAGCCAGTCGGCCACCGGCGCCAGCGGGAGCCGTCCCGGCGTGCCGAAGCACCGGCCGGCGGCCACGACCGCGCCCTCGGCGCGCGCCGAGGCGGCGAGCTCGCTGACCAGCCGGGTCTTGCCGACCCCGGCGTCGCCGCGCACGAGGACGAGCCCGGCGCGGCCCGCCGCGGCCGTCCGCCAGAGCTCGCCGAGGCGGGCCAGCTCCGTGGCGCGGCCGACGAGCCCGGGTGCGGCCGGCCGCCGGGGCTCGGGGTCCGGCCGGGCCAGCAGCCGCCGCAGCGCCGCGCGCGTCGGCTCGGCCGGGACGACGCCGAGCTCGCGCTCGAGCACCGACGCACACCGGTGGTAGGTGCTCACCGCGCCCGCCCGGTCCCCGGCCTCGGCCTGCAGCCCCATCAGCGTCCGGTAGCCGGTCTCTTCGAGGGGACGCAGCGCGATCCGGCGGCGGGCCGCGGCGAGCGCGGTGGCGGGGTCGTCCGACGGTGTCCGGCCGATCAGGTCGCACAGTTCGACGCACTGGCGTTCGAGTTCGGCGCGGGCGGCCAGGACCCAGTCGTCGGCCAGGCCGGGCAGCAGGTCGCCGCGGTAGGCCGCCAGCGCGGCCCGGGCGTGGCCGACGGCTTCACCGGGGTCCCCGGCGGCCAGCGCGGCCCGGTGGGCGACGGCGAACTCCCGGACGTCCACGCGGCTCGACGGCGAGTCCCGCCAGCACAGGTCCTGCCCGGTGACGGTCAGCGGCGGCGGGTCGCCCAGCACGCGGCGCAGCTGGTGCAGTTCGCGGCGGAGGTTGGTCAGCGCCTGCGCGTCGGTGGAATCCGGCCAGAACAGCCCGGCGAGCAGGCGCCGGGGCTGCGCGCGGCCGGCGTGCAGGACGAGGTGGGCCACGAGCGCGACCGACCGCGGCGACCGCGTCAGCACGGCGCCGGACTCGTCGTCGGCGATCACCTGCTCGCCCAGCAGTGCGACGCGCAGCACCCGGACACGCTAGCCCCTCGGCGGGTCCGTGCGCGGATCTTCACCGGCCGGGGGTTGCGCCCGGACCGCGGGGTGCGCAGGCTCGACGTCGTGAGCGAGCACGAGTACGACCTCATCGTCATCGGTTCGGGCCCCGGCGGGCAGAAGGCCGCGATCGCCGCGGCGAAGCTCGGCAAGAAGGTGGCGGTCATCGACCGGCACGACATGGTCGGCGGGGTGTGCGTCAACACCGGCACGATCCCGTCCAAGACCCTGCGCGAAGCCGTGCTCTACCTGACCGGCATGAACCAGCGCGAGCTCTACGGCGCGAGCTACCGCGTCAAGCACGACATCACCATCGCCGACCTGCTCGCCCGCACCCAGCACGTCGTCGGGCGCGAGGTCCAGGTCGTGCGCGCGCAGCTGATGCGCAACCACATCGACCTGGTCGACGGCACCGCCTCCTTCTTCGACCCGCACACCGTGCTGGTCGACGGCCGGCACCGCGGCGACCGGCGGACGCTGTCGGCCGACCACGTCGTGATCGCCACCGGCACCCGGCCCGCGCGGCCGAAGCAGGTCGACTTCGACGCCGCCCGGGTGCTCGACTCCGACGAGATCCTGCGGCTCGAGCAGATCCCGTCGTCGCTCGTGGTGGTGGGCGCCGGGGTGATCGGGATCGAATACGCGTCGATGTTCGCCGCACTCGGCTCGCGGGTCACCGTGGTCGAGCAGCGCGAGCACATGCTCGACTTCTGCGACCCGGAGATCGTCGAGTCGCTCAAGTTCCAGCTGCGCGACCTCGGCGTCACGTTCCGCTTCGGCGAGAAGGTCGCGGACGTGGCGGTGTCCGACCACGCGACCATCACGACGCTGGTCAGCGGCAAGCGCATCCCGGCCGACGGCGTCATGTACTCCGCCGGCCGCCAGGGCATGACCGGCGAGCTCAACCTGGAGGCGGCGGGCCTGGCCGCGGACGAGCGCGGCCGGCTGGTGGTCGACGAGAACTACCGCACCCCGGTACCGCACATCTACGCGGTCGGCGACGTGATCGGCTTCCCGGCACTGGCGGCGACGTCGATGGACCAGGGCCGGCTCGCGGCGTACCACGCGTTCGGCGAGCCGGCGCACGAGCTCGGCGCGCTGCAGCCGATCGGCATCTACACGATCCCCGAGATCTCCTACGTGGGCGCGACCGAGGCCCAGCTGACGTCGTCGTCGGTGCCGTACGAGGTCGGCATCGCGCGGTACCGCGAGCTGGCGCGCGGCCAGATCACCGGCGACAGCTACGGGATGCTGAAGCTGCTGGTGTCCACGACGGACCGCAAGCTGCTGGGCGTCCACGTGTTCGGCACGGGCGCGACGGATCTGGTCCACATCGGACAGGCGGTGATGGGCTGCGGCGGCACGGTCGACTACCTGGTGGACGCGGTGTTCAACTACCCGACGCTGTCGGAGGCGTACAAGGTGGCGGCGCTGGACGCGACCAACAAGATCCGGGCCTTGGAGCGCTTCTCCTGAGCCCGGCCTACGGCGTCACCTGACCTGGGCGCGGGGATCGGAGTAGCTCCACCCTGCGCCACAGGCGTCGCGGCGACCGGCCGGTCAGCAGTCGCCGGCCCGGACGAAGGTGGCCGTCCGGATGGCGCTCGTCGGCCCGATGTAGGTGTCGCTCTTGCCGTGCGCGCAGACGTAGAAGTCCCTCGACTGCTTGGTGTCGGCCTTCACCAGATGGTCGTAGATGGAGCAGTTGCCGTAGTAGACGGTCGGAAGGCCGCGGGGATAGTCCACGTGGGTGCCGCAGATGTGGGAGCCGGGATCCGCCACGGCCGGGGGAGCAGCGAGGACGCTGGTGGTGAGCGCCAGCCCCAGGCAGGCGGCGAGCGGGTACTTCGCGGTCCGGAGGTTCATCGGTCCTGCCTTCCGGCGGTGCGGACAAGGGCACGGCGACCACGCCGGCGGGCCGTGGCCGGTTGAGCGGGCGGCCGGAACGTCAGCCGATCGGCCCAGTGCCCGAAACGACCCCGTGCTCGGCTCCGCGAACGGCCCACCGGTCCCACGAGCACCACCGGCACCACGTGATCCGCTGGTCCCGAACCGGTTTGACACCCGTATAGAACATATGTTCGACTGACGCCGTGCGATGGGATCGGCAGCGGACAGGGGAAGGTGAACCGGCACTGCCCGGGCTCGAGGGCCTGGTGCGCTCGGTGCGGTCACCGGAATTCGACGGCGTCACCTTTCACGAGGTGCACGCGCGGTCGGTGCTGAACAAGGTGCCCGCCGGCTCCGGGGTGCCCTTCGGCTGGACCGTCAACCCCTACCGCGGCTGCTCGCACGCCTGCACCTACTGCCTCGAAGGCGGCACCCGGATCCTGATGGCCGACGGCCGCACGAAGGCGTTGTCCGACTTGACGGTCGGCGACGAGATCTACGGCACCCGCGGCCACGGCGCGTCCCGGCGGCTGGTGCCGACCCGGGTCGAGGCGCACTGGACCACGCTGCGCGCCGCCTACCGCGTGACCCTCGAAGACGGCACCCGGCTCGTCGCCGGCGGCGATCACCGGTTCCTCACGAGCAAGGGGTGGAAACACGTCACCGGCAGCAAGTTCGGCGCCGCCCAGCGGCCGCACCTGGAGCCCGGCACCGAGCTGATCGGCGTCGGCCGGTTCGCGCCGACGCCGGACGAGACGCTCGGCTACCGGGCCGGCTACCTGTGCGGGATGCTGCGCTCCGGCGGGTTCGCCGCGGAGCCGGACGCCGCCGCGCGGGCGCTGGAATACCTGCCGGACTTCGGGGCGTCGGTCGGTTTTCTCAAGGTACCGCCGGATCCGGACGCCCACTGGCAGCGCGGGTTCCTCGCCGGCGTCTTCGACCTCGCGGGCGATTACGGCCGGGGCGTCCTCGCGGTCGCGCACGACGAGCCCGAGATCGCCGACGCCTTCACCGCCGCGCTCGCCCGCTTCGGCTTCGCCCACCAGCTCGACGAGGTGCCGAAGTTCCCGACGCGCCAGGAGATCCGGCTGCTCGGCGGGGTCGGCGAGGTGCTGCGGTTCTTCCACGTGAGCAACCCCGCCGTGCCGTGGAAGCGGTCGCTCGAAGGCGCGGCGATCGGCTCGAGCCGGCGCCGCGTGGAGGCGATCGAACCGCTCGGCCTGCAGCTGCCGCTGTTCGACATCACCACCGGCACCGGCGACTTCGTGGCCGACGGCATGGTGTCGCACAACTGCTTCGCCCGGAACACCCACACCTACCTCGACTTCGACGCCGGCCGCGACTTCGACACGCAGGTCGTCGTCAAGGTCAACGCCCCGCAGGTGCTGGCGGCGCAGCTGAAGAAGCCGTCGTGGCGGCGGGAGCACGTCGCGATGGGCACCAACACCGACCCCTACCAGCGCGCCGAGGGCCGCTACCGGCTGATGCCGGGCATCATCACGGCGCTGGCGCGGTCCGGCACGCCGCTGTCGGTGCTGACCAAGGGCACGGTGCTGGCCCGGGACCTGCCGCTGCTGCGGGACGTCGCCCGGGACGTGCCGGTGGGGCTCGCGGTGTCGATCGCGCTGCTCGACGAAGAGCTGCAGCACCGCCTCGAACCCGGCACCCCGAGCCCGCGGGCGCGGCTGGAGCTGGTCCGCAAGGCCCGCGAGGCCGGGCTGCCGTGCTCGGTGCTGGTGGCGCCGGTGCTCCCGTGGCTGACCGACTCCGAGGAGGCGCTGGACGAGCTCTTCGCCCAGCTGGCCGACGTCGGTGCGACGAGCGTCACGGCGTTCGCGCTGCACCTGCGGCCCGGGGCGCGGGAGTGGTTCGGCCGCTGGCTGGCGGGCTCGCACCCGGAGCTCGTCCCGCGGTACCGGGAGCTGTACGCGCGGGGCAGTTACGTGCGGAAGGCCTACCGGGAGGGGCTCGCGGAGCGGGTCGGCCCGCTGTTGCGGCGGCACGGCCTGGACCGCAAGCCCGGTCTCGACGCGCGCGGTCCCGAGCTGCCGGCGGCCGAGGCCGCTCCCGCGGAGCAGCTGCGCCTGCTCTGAAAGTCCCTTGTGGACCCGGCGGGTGACGTACTGGGCCGTTCGGGGCGATTGTGGCCCGGTGTCTTCGGTTTGCGGCAAAATGTCCGATCGTGTCGTTGTCGTCCCGCCTCACCGGCGCCTAACGTCGAAGGGATCGATCCCGAAAGGAGCCGGACGATGACGACTTCGCAGACCGATCGTGTCGCAGCCGCCCGGCTCGCCTGGGCCGCCCTGAAGCTGACCCGGGCCGGCCGGCACCCGGTCGGCGTCGACCGGCTGGCCGCCACCGTCGGCGTCACCCCGATCGAGGCCCGGCGGCTGGTCGAGCTGATCGGGTTCACCCTGCACCGCGACCTGGTGTCGACCGGCCCGGCCCCCCGCGGCGCCCACCACCGCATCGAGCCCGCCGAAGGCACCCTCGGCGCGGGCCCGGACGGCACGGTCGACATGTTCCTGCTGGCCATCGCGACCGGCGAGCGCGTCCACGCGACGGCGATCTGCCCGGTCACCGGCACGCGCATCCGCATCGAACTGGTGTCGAACGCGATCCTGCTGGCCGACCCGCCCTCGGCGGTGGTCGCGGCGGTCGACCTCGGGTTCGGGCTCGACGGGGCCGACGCGATGGCCTGCGCTGGGCAGCCGTTCTTCGCCTCCGCGTCCGCGGCGGCGAGCTGGCTGGTGGCGCACCCCGGCGGGCGCATCTACCGGGTGGCCGCCTACCTGACCCAGGCCCACCGCCTGGTCGCGGCACTGGAGACCCGGCCCAAGTACGTCCTCTGACCACCGCGCCGGGCGAGCCTGCCGACGTCGTAGGGTGGGTGGTTCGTTAGCCTTCAAGCGGCGAGAACCACCCATGTCGAAGGAGAGCAGTCGCAGTGCTCCGCACTCACAACGCCGGCACCCTGGGTGCCGGACAGGCCGGACAGACCGTCACCCTCACCGGATGGGTGGCCCGGCGGCGCGATCACGGCGGCGTCATCTTCATCGACCTCCGCGATGCCAGCGGCGTCGCCCAGGTCGTCTTCCGCGAAGGCGAGATGGCCGAGCGCGCGCACGCGCTGCGCTCGGAGTTCTGCGTGAAGATCGTCGGTGAGGTCGCCGAGCGGCCCGAGGGCAACGCCAACGCCGAGATCCCCACCGGCGAGATCGAGGTCCTCGCGACCGAGCTCGAGGTGCTGTCCGAGTCCGCGCCGCTGCCGTTCCCGATCGACGACCGCGTCGACGTCGGCGAGGAGATCCGTCTCAAGCACCGCTACCTCGACCTGCGCCGCAGCGGCCCGGCCGCGGCCATGCGGCTGCGCAGCGAGGTCAGCCGCGCCGCGCGCGAGGTGCTGCACGCCCAGGACTTCGTCGAGATCGAGACCCCGACGATGACCCGCTCGACGCCCGAAGGCGCGCGCGACTTCCTGGTGCCCGCCCGTCTCAAGCCCGGCTCCTGGTACGCGCTGCCGCAGTCGCCGCAGCTGTTCAAGCAGCTGCTCATGGTCGGCGGCATGGAGCGGTACTACCAGATCGCCCGCTGCTACCGCGACGAAGACTTCCGCGCCGACCGGCAGCCGGAGTTCACCCAGCTCGACATCGAGATGAGCTTCGTCGAGCAGGACGACGTCATCGCGCTGGGCGAGGACATCGTCTCGGCGCTGTGGAAGCTGATCGGGCACGAGATCCCGCGGCCCATCCCGCGCATCACCTACCACGAGGCGATGGCCAAGTACGGCTCGGACAAGCCGGACCTGCGCTTCGACCTCGAGATCACCGACATGACGGAGTTCTTCGCCGACACGCCGTTCCGCGTGTTCCAGGCGCCCTACGTCGGTGCGGTCGTCATGGCCGGCGGGGCGAGCCAGCCGCGCCGCCAGCTCGACGCCTGGCAGGAATGGGCGAAGCAGCGCGGCGCGCGCGGCCTCGCGTACATCCTCGTCAACGAGGACGGCACGCTCGGCGGCCCGGTCGCCAAGAACCTGTCCGAGACCGAGCGCGAGAACGTCGCCGCCGCGGCGGGCGCGAAGCCGGGCGACTGCATCTTCTTCTCCGCGGGCAAGGCCGCTTCGACGCAGCCGCTGCTCGGCGCCGCGCGCGACGAGATCGGCAAGCGGCTCGGCCTGATCGACGAAAACGCCTGGTCGTTCGTGTGGGTCGTCGACGCGCCGCTGTTCGCGCCGGTCGAGGACATCGGCGACGACGTCGCCGTCGGCTCCGGCAAGTGGACCGCCGTGCACCACGCGTTCACCTCGCCGACCCCGGAGTGGATCGACAAGTTCGAGCAGGACCCGGGCAACGCGCTGGCCTACGCCTACGACATCGTCTGCAACGGCAACGAGATCGGCGGCGGCTCGATCCGTATCCACCGCGGCGACGTCCAGAAGCGCGTCTTCAGCCTGATGGGCCTCGGCGAGGAGGAGGCGCAGGAGAAGTTCGGCTTCCTGCTCGACGCCTTCGCCTTCGGCCCCCCGCCGCACGGCGGTATCGCGTTCGGCTGGGACCGCATCGTCATGCTGCTGGCCAAGGCCGACTCGCTGCGGGACGTCATCGCGTTCCCGAAGACCGGCGGCGGGTACGACCCGCTGACCGCCGCGCCCGCACCGATCACCGCGCAGCAGCGCAAGGAAGCCGGGATCGACGCGAAGCCGGCCGCCGCCCCGCCGAACTAGTGCTGCACCTCAGGGCCGTGTGCCCGTCGGACAAGACCGCCGAGGCGCTCGAGATCCTGCGGGCCCACGCCGGCACCGCGCACCTCATCGTGCACCGCGGTGCCGCCGTGGAGCCGGCGGGTGACCTGGTCGAGGCCGACATCGCGCGCGAAGCGGCGGACGAGATCGTCGACGCGCTGTGCGTGCTCGACCTCGACCACACCGGCGGCATCACGCTCGAAGCGCTCGACACCGCGCTGTCCGACGCCGCCGACGCGGCGGAGGAGGCGGCGCCGGGTGAGGCGGCCGACGCCGTCGTCTGGCAGGAGCTGCTCGGCCGCACGGGTGAGGAGTCGCGGCTGAACGTGACGTTCCTGGCGTTTCTCACCATCGCGTGCCTGCTCGCCGGCGTCGGCGTGCTCACCGACTCCTCGGTGACGATCGTCGGCGCGATGGTCGTCGGGCCGGAGTTCGGGCCGCTGGCGGCGCTCGCCGTCGGCCTGGTGCTGCGGCACCGGCAGCTGATCCGGCAGGCCGTGGCCGCGCTCGGCATCGGGTTTCCCCTGGCCATGGTGGTCACGCTGGGCGGCGTCCTGCTGGTGCGGGCGACCGACGTTTTCGGCGAGAAGGCGTTCGAGCTGCAGCAGCACAACGAGGTCGACTTCGTGTTCTCCGTCGGGGCTCCGTCGCTGGTGGTGGCGATGCTCGCCGGTGCCGCGGGGATGCTCGCCATGACGTCGGCGAAGTCGGCCGCGCTGGTGGGCGTGTTCATCTCGGTGACCACGGTGCCGGCCGCGGGCTACGCGGTCGTCGCGGCCGTGGCGGGGGAGTGGAGCCGGTGCCTCCAGTCCGTCGGGCAGCTGCTGGTCAACCTTCTCGGAATCGTTGCAGCAGCGGCCATTGTGTTGATCGTGCGCCGGAATGGGCAACGTTCACCGGTGGAAACGCGTCCGCTTTCACGCGGGTGACCCGTCTCCGGACGGGATGCCCCTTTTTGTCCGGATGTCAGTAGTCATGGTTGCTCAGTCACGAGTAGGGTCGGTGACAATGACAGTCGACACCTCCTCCGCCGGCGATGCTGGAGTCGGGGCAGGAGCCGAGCAGCTCGCCATCGCCGCGGCGGTCGCGGCGGGCGAGTCCGTTCTCTCACGCCGGTTCGGCAGCGCGATCACGCTGGTCTCGCCCGAGGACCTGGCGGGGAGCGGGCCGGCCACGGTGGTCCGGGCGCGGGTGGTGTCGTCGTTCGCGCTGCCCCGCACGCTCGTCATCAAGCACTACCCGGACCGGCCGGAGTCCGGCGCCGACCCGTTCGCCCAGGAGGCGGTCAGCTACCAGCTGTTCACGGCGCTGGCCCCGGACGAGCGGATGTGCCCGGAGCTGGTGGCCCACGACGGCCGCGACCGCGTGCTCGTGCTCGAGGACCTCGGCCGCACGCCGACGCTGGAGGACGAGCTCTACGCCCGCGACTCCCGCGCGGCCGAGCGCGCGCTGCTGTCCTGGGCCCGGTCGCTGGGACGCCTCCACGCGAGCACGGCCGGCCGCGAAGCGGACTTCAACGCGCTGCTGCGGCGGCTCGGCGGCCCGGCGAAGGGCGACACCGACGGCGTCGACGCGTTGTGTTCGCGGGTCCCTTCGCTGATTCAGGAGCGCTTGGGCATCCCGGTGCCGGACGAGGTGCTCGCGCAGGTGGAGGCGGCGGTCGAGCAATCCCGCGCGGCGGGGTTCCGGGCGTTCAGCCCGGTCGAGCTGAGCCCGGACAACAACCTGGTGACCGGCCAGGGGGTGCGGTTCCTCGACTTCGAGAACGGCCGGGTTCGCTCGGCCCTCGACGACGCGGCTCATCTGAGGCTGCCGTTCGCGAGCTGGCCGGACGCGCTCGCCCTGCCGGCGGGGATGAGCGAGGCGATGATCGCTGCCTGGCGGGCGGAGGTGGTCGGGGTGTGGCCGGCTTTTGCCGATGACGAGGTTCTTGCGGCGCATTTGACGTGCAGTGAGCTGCTGCGGGTTTGGCTGATCACGGGGGAGGAGCTGGGGGCGTTGAACCTTTCCCGGCACGCCGCGCCGGTCAGCCGGGAGGCCGCGTTCGTGACCTGGTGGCGGGATTTGGCGAAGCATGCCGGGTATGTCCGGATGGGGGCGGTTTCGGAGTTTGCCGCTCGGGTGGCTGCGGCGCTTGCGGCTCGGCTGGGGCCGCATGCTGATCTGGCGTTTTATCCTGCGTTCCGGTGAGTGTGGGGGGTTTGTCCACAAGTTGGCCGGGGTGTTGATGGGTGGGCCGGTTTGTGGGTTCAGGCGGGTTTTTTGTCCGGGGTGGCCGTTACGCTGGAAGCGGGGGCAGCCCCCAGGGAGGGCGGGCCGTGCCGGGGGTGGCTCTGCCGGGTGGCTCTGCCGGGGTTTTCCCGCCGGCCCGAACGCCGGATTGTTCAACGGCCGCCAGGCCGTGTCAAGGCGGGAAAGCGTGCCTTGACACGGCCTGGCGGCCGCTGAGGCGGCTGCGTATCGGGTCGGCAGGGGGGTGTGGCCGGAGGGGTTGTGGCGTTGACCGTTGTAGTGGAGTGAACTGGCGCTGAGCGCCACTCCTCTCGCCTCGCCACTCCGCCATGTCCGCTGCCGCGCCGCGCAAGCCGCGCCGCGCAAGCCGCGCCGCGCAAGCCGCGCCGCGCAACCGCGTCGTGCCGTGCACCTTGGCTGCCGCTTCCACCTCGCCGGACAGGACATTTCCGGCCTCTGTGAGGTGCGCGTCAAGAATTAGGCCCGGTGTCGTGGGCGCGTTACCTCGTCCTCACCGGGTGTGAGCCTGGGTGGCCGATGGTCGTGAGCGTGACCGTGATGAGCGTCGATGTCACCCCCCTGCCCGAACCGTCCCGGCCGCCGCTGGCCGCCGTTGCGCCGCTCAAGCGGGCCCGGCGGCTTGTCGTCCTCGGCGATTCCACCGCCGTTGGGCTTGGCGATCCGCTTCCTCGGCGTGCTGGCTGGCGCGGTGTCGGTCCGCTGGTCGCCGCCGCTCTCGGGGTTGATGACAACGGCTATCTCAATCCCTCGTTCGCCGGGGCGCGGATGCGGTGTGTGCTCACCGAACAGGTGCCCGCCGCCGTTGCTCACCGGGCCGATGTTGCGCTGCTCGTCGCCGGGATGAACGACACCCTGCGCCCGGACTTCGACGCCGCTCGGATCGCCGCCGATCTCACCGAGGTGATCCGGCACCTCCGCGAGGCCGGGACCACCGTGCTGCCCGTGCGCTTCCACGACCACAGCAAGGTCTTCCGCCTCCCGCCGTCGCTGAAACGCGCTCTCAGCGCCCGTGTCGCCGAACTCAACGCCGCCATCGACGACGTCGTCGGCCGTGAAGGTGTGGCCTGTCTCGATCTCGGCCGGCTGCCCGGGGCCTACGACCTGGCCTCCTGGAGCGTCGACCGGCTGCACCCCTCCGAACTGGGTCACCGCATGCTCGCGAACGGCTTCACCGGGCTGCTCACCGACGCCGGGTTCGCGGTTCCGGAACCGGTGAGCCTCACCTGCGGCGGCGGTGTCGAGCCGAGCACCACCGGACACGTGGGGTGGCTCGTGCTCAAGGGAATCCCGTGGCTCTGGCGCCGCGGCCGCGAATTCCTGCCCTACGCCGCCGTCATCATGTGGAACTCGTTCCGCGCCCGCTGAACACCCGCAGCGCTTCCACGTCCGAAGCCGGGTTGCGGACGAAGAAGTCCGCCCACTCCTCGATGTCCGGGTACGCGCAGTGCTCCGCAAGGAACCGGCACGCCGCCTCGACGTCGTACTCCGTGCGCCGCAGCTCGACGCCGTCGCCGAGCAGGGCCCAGTGCGCACCCCTTGCCCCGTACGGCATGCCGACGCTGCCGGGGTTCACCACCAGCCGCCGGTCCGCGAGCCGCACGAACGGCATGTGCGTGTGCCCGCAGACCACCGTCGACGCGGAGACGCCGTCCAGCACCTCCGCCCAGCGCTCCGGAGGCGAGTCGACGAGCACGATCTCGGTGTCGTCGCGCGGGGTCGCGTGGCAGAACAGCACGCCGTCCACGGTCACCGTCAGGGGCAGCGCGTCGAGCACCGGGAGGTCGGCCGGCCGCAGCTGCTTCGCCGCCCACGGGAAGATCGGGTCCGGGACGAACGAGCCGCCGGTGCGCGCGGATTCGGCCAGCTCGCGGTCGGCGTTGCCGCGCACCCACACCGCGCGGTCGCCGAGCGCCTGGAGCCGCTCGAGGGTTTCGACGGGCATCGGCCCGGCGAGCAGGTCGCCGAGCAGCACGATCTTCTCCGCCGCCCGGACGTCCGGCTCCGCCAGGACCGCCTCCAACGCCGGGAGGACCCCGTGGATGTCCGCCAGCACCGCCACGTTCACCGGTCCACCATCGGGCAAGCCGAGCGCCCCGGGCGAGCGATTTCGCCCAGGGCGCAACCGGCCTACTTCGTCGTGAGCGGCAGTTCGCGCACTCCGGTCATGTTGGGGTTGACCTGGAACTTCGGCGGCTCACCCGGGATCGAGCGCAGCTTCGGGTAGCGGTCGAGCAGGATGTCCAGCGCCACCCGGCCTTCCAGCCGCGCCAGCGGCGCGCCGATGCAGAAGTGGATCCCGCGGCCGAAGGCGAGGTGCGGGTTCTCCGCGCGCAGCGGGTCGAACGTGTCCGGGTCGCGGAACACCCGCTCGTCGCGGTTGGCCGCCGCCACCCAGCAGAGCAGCATCTGGTCGGCCGGCACGGTGACGCCGCCGACCTCGGCCTCCCGCATGGTCACGCGGGCCACCGCGGCGAACGGCGTCAGGTACCGCAGCGACTCTTCGATCATCGGCGGCACGAGCGAGCGGTCCGCGCGCACCCGCTCGTCCCACTCCCGGTGCGTGTCCAGGCACAGCACCGCGTTGCCGAGCAGCATCGTGGTGGTGATGTGGCCGGCCAGCAGCAGGATGTTCGCGAAGTTGACGACGTCGGAGCGGGACAGCTGTTCACCGTCCAGCTCGGCCTCGACCAGCTTCGTCAGCAGGTCTTCCCGCGGTTGCTTGCGCCGCTCGTCGACGTGCACGCCGAGGTAGTCGGCGAGCGCTTTCTGGCCTTCCTGGGACGCGCGGATCGCCGCGTCCTGCTTCTCGTCCCTCTTCACCAGCGAAATCTGGTTGGCGGACTCGAACATCTTGTCCACCCAGCCCTTGAACAGGGTCCGGTCGCTCGCCGGGACGCCCAGCAGCTCGGCGATCACGATCACCGGCAGCGGGTAGGCCAGGTGCTCGACCAGCTCCAGCCGGTCGCCGGCCGGGATCGCGTCCAGCAGCTCGTGGGTGATCGCGGCGATCCTCGGCTCGAGGTCCGCCACCACCTTGGGGGTGAACGCGCGGCTGACGAGCTTGCGCATCTTGTTGTGCAGCGGCGGGTCCAGCTGCAGGATGCTGCCCGTCGACATGTCGTAGTCGGGGTCCTGCAGCATCTCCTTCGGGATCAGCCGGGTGGTGTCGGACGAGAAGGTCGCCGGGTCGCGGAGGATTCCTTCGATCTCCGGGTGCCCGTAGACGTTCCACATCCCCAGCTCCGCGGCGAACTCGACGCGCTTCTCCGGTTGCTTCCCCCGCAGCCAGAACTGGGCCTCGTGCAGCCCCCAGGTGTCGGCGAGTGTGGTGGTCATTTCCGCCCCTTTCCCCGTGTGGCCCCGGGATCAGCCGGGTGCCTTGGCGGGATCGTGTGCGTAGATCCCGTTGCGATAGCCCGAGACGAGCTCCTCGAGCGCCGAACTCAATTCCGCCGCCACCGCCGCGACCGCGGCCGGATCGGGCTCCCCGGGCGGTTCGAACGCGGTGCGGATCAGGTGGGCGAGGACGTTCGCCTTCTCCTGCAGGGGGATGCCCTCGAACTCGTCCGAAAGCGTGTCGCCCAGGTAGAAGCCGAGCGTCGCGGCGTGGAGCGCGTAGCTCAGGTGGGGGACGTCCGCGCGGATCAGCCCGTGCCGGAGCATCACCTCCTCGAACCGCACGCCCAGCTGGTCCTGCTGCTTCTTCAGGGCGACATCGCCCAGCGAGCCGAACATCTCCGCATTGCCGCGCAGCATCGCCATCACCAGCGGGCGGCGGTGGGTGATCAGGAACGAGCCCGGGATCATCCGGTGGGGCAGGATCATCGCCGGGTCGGCCTTGATCGTGGCCAGCAGCTCGTCGGTCAGGTCGGCCGACTCCCGCATCAGCAGCGCCTGGAACAGCAGCTCCTTGTTGCGCCAATGCAGGTAGACGGTGCCCTTGCCGATGCCGACCGCCCGCGCGATGTCGTCGACCGCCACCTTGCGGTAGCCCATGCGCAGCAGCAGCTCGCCCGCCGCGTCCAGGATCCGGTCGGCACGCTCGCGGTTGGGATGGCTCATGCGTCTCCACCTGTGGTTTTCGTTGAGCATTTGACCGGTTGACGCAAATCGCACTTTCGGTCAACCGGTCAGAACGACGGTAGCGCCGATCCAGGGACCGGGGCAAGCGGTTCTGTCGGTGGGGTCGGTTAACGTCATCGATGTGGCACAGGACGAGCTCTTCACCGTGAACGCCGACATCGCGCCTCCGCCGGAGCGCACGACGTCGAGCGCGGGCGCGGAACCGCACGCGGACCCGGCGAGCTCGCCGCTGGCGGTCCGGATGCGGCCGCGGTCGCTCGACGAGGTCGTCGGTCAGCAGCACCTGCTGCGCGAAGGCGCCCCGCTGCGGCGGCTGGTGGAGGGCGCCGCGCCGGCGTCGGTGCTGCTCTACGGCCCGCCCGGCACGGGCAAGACGACGCTGGCCAACCTCGTCTCGAGCGCGACCGGCCGCCGGTTCGTCGCGATGTCCGCGCTCTCGGCCGGCGTCAAGGAAGTCCGCGGCGTGATCGAGGAGGCGCGCCGGCGGCGCCAGTACAACGCCGAGAACACCGTGCTGTTCATCGACGAGGTGCACCGGTTCTCCAAGACCCAGCAGGACGCGCTGCTCGGCGCGGTCGAGGACCGCACGGTGCTGCTGGTCGCGGCGACGACCGAGAACCCGTCCTTCTCCGTCGTGTCGCCGCTGCTGTCGCGGTCGCTGGTGCTGCAGCTGCGCCCGCTGACCGACGCGGACATCACGGAGCTGATCGAGCGCGCGCTCGCCGACGAGCGCGGCCTCGGCGGCGAGCTGACACTGACCGAGGACGCGCGCGCCCACCTCGTCCGGCTCGCGGGCGGCGACGCCCGCCGCGCCCTCACCGCCCTGGAAGCGGCGGCGGACGCGGCGTCGGCCACCGAGGCGAAGACGATCGACCTGGCCATCGTCGAGTCCACAGTGGACAAGGCGGCGGTGCGCTACGACCGCGACGGCGACCAGCACTACGACGTGATCAGCGCGTTCATCAAGTCGATCCGCGGGTCCGATGTGGACGCCGCGCTGCACTACCTGGCCCGGATGATCGAAGCGGGGGAGGACCCGCGGTTCCTCGCGCGACGCCTGGTCGTGCACGCCAGCGAGGACATCGGGATGGCCGACCCGACGGCGCTGCAGTCCGCCATCGCGGCCGCGCACGCGGTCCAGTTCATCGGCATGCCGGAGGGCCGGTTGGCGCTGGCGCAGGCCACCGTGCACCTGGCGACGGCGCCGAAGTCGAACTCGGTGATCAAGGGCATCGACGCCGCGCTGGCGGACGTCCGCGCGGGGCTGGCCGGCACGGTGCCGCCGCACCTGCGCGACGGGCACTACGCGGGGGCGAAGAAACTGGGCAACGCCCAGGGCTACCGGTACCCGCACAACGTGCCGGAGGGCGTGCTGGCGCAGCAGTACCCGCCGGACGAACTGGTCGGCCGCGACTACTACGAGCCCACCGAGCGCGGTGCCGAGCGGACCCTCGCCGACCGCGTCCCCAAGCTGCGCCGGACGATCCGCGGCGACCGGTGAGCCGAGCGGGCGGATCGTCGGACCCTGATCACCTTCGCGGGCCCCGGCGGTCGAGCTCAACCGGTTTCGTAAGCTGCACGCCTGGAAGGTGACCCGAAACCCGCAGGAGGCGTGCCCGTGCCCGCGACGCTGCAGTGCATCGTCTTGGACTGTCCGGAACCGCTGGTGCTCGCCCGCTTCTACCAGGCCCTGCTCGGCGGCGAGGTGGATCGCCCCGACCCGCGGTGGCGCGTGGACGAGGACTGGTCGACCCTGCACGTGGACGGGCTGGTCCTGGGCTTCCAGCGAGCCATCGACCACCGGCCGCCGCGCTGGCCGGACCCGGCCTTCCCGCAGCAGTTCCACCTCGACTTCGAGGTCGACGACTTCCGGGAGTCGCACGAGGTGGTCCTGGCCAACGGCGGCCGGCTGCTCGATCCCGACCTCGGCGGCCGGGGCTGGCGCGTCTACGCCGATCCGGCGGGTCACCCGTTCTGCCTCCTGGGCGACTACTGAGCGCGCGGGCTCGGCCCGGCTTCGGCACGATGGCGGCATGACTGTCGCGTTTCTCGGAACCGGGATCATGGGCGCCCCGATGGCGGCCAACATCGCCAAGGCGGGCCTCGACGTCCGGGTCTGGAACCGGACCCGGGAAAAGGCCGAGCCGCTCTCCGACGTTGCCACGGTCGCCGATTCGGCGGCGTCGGCGGCCGAAGGCGCGGACACCCTGGTGACGATGCTCGCCGACGGCCCGGCCGTCGCCGAGGCCTTCGAAGCCGCTTCGCCCGCTTCGGGGACGTTGTGGCTGCAGATGAGCACGGTCGGCCTCGACTGGACGGACCGGCTCGCAGCGCTGGCGGAGCAGGCGGGCGTGGTGTTCGTGGACGCGCCGGTGCTCGGTACCCGGCAGCCCGCGGAGCAGGCGCAGCTGCAGGTGCTGGCGTCCGGCCCGGAGGAGGCCCGGCCCAAGGCCACCCCGGTGTTCGACGCGGTCGCCATCAAGACGCAATGGCTCGGCCCGGCCGGCAACGGCAGCCGCCTGAAGCTGGTGCTGAACGCCTGGGTGCTCGCGCTGACCAACGGCACGGCCGAGAGCCTCGGCCTGGCCCGCGCCCTGGGCCTGGACCCGGCCCTGTTCCTGGAGACGATCAAGGGCGGCGGCCTCGACGTCGGCTACGCGCACGTGAAGGGCGCGGCGATGCTGTCGGGCGAATACCCGCCGGCCTTCCCCGCGAGCCTGGCGGCGAAGGACGCCCGACTGGTGGTGGAGGCGGCGGGTGACGACGTCGACGTGGCGGGCGCGAAGGCGGTGCTGGCCCACCTGGAGGCCGCGGTGGAAGCCGGCCACGTCGACGAGGACATGGCGGCGCTGTACCGCGCGGTGCTGAAGGAGCGTTAGAGGAGCGTCGCGAGCCGGTCCACGCCCAGGGCGCTGGTCAGCAGGCGTTCCTTCGCGTTGCCCAGCAGCTTCCGTGAAGCCGTCGTCGCCGACTTCGGCGAGCTCGCCGACGAAGGACGCCTACACCTTGAAGCAGAGGCCCTCGTGTACCCACCCCGGCCGCCTTCGCGCTCCGGGAAGGGGTGGACCGGCACCGTGTCGAGCAGGCCATCGAACCGGGGCTCGAGCACGGTCACGCGCACTTCGACCGCGGCCGCGCCCAGCGCCCGGCACGCCGCGGCCGGCAGCCGGGCGTGCTCGGCCAGGTGCCGCCGCTCGAAGGCCGGGTCGCCGGTGTCCCGGCCGGCCGTCACCGCGCCGAACGGCGAGAAGTGCGCGAACAGTCCCGCCGGGACCTGCTGGGCCCGCACCACGCGCTGCCCCGCGGCCGGCCGGACCACGTCCGCCGCCGAGCGACGGACCGCCGCCTCCAGGGCCAGGCCGGTGGTGGGGTCGGCGGCGACCTCGGTGCCGCGGCCGGTCGGCACCATCCGGTGCCGGAAACGGGAGCGGAGCGGCATGGGCGGCGAGGGCACCGGTTCGACGGCCGTGGCGGCGCCGAGCAGGACCTCTTTCGACCCGGCGCAGGAGGGCGAACGGCGGCGGGCCCGGCGCCGGGAACCGGTCGGCCCGGTGCCGGCGCGGCACGTCGGCCGGCCGTGCCGCGCGATCCGGCGGCCGCACGGGGGCCGTGCCGCGCGATCCGGCGGCCGTGCCGCGCGATCCGGCGGCCGCACGGGGGCCGGGTCGGCAGCGGTCCCGCCCGGCCCGGCGGGCACCGGCCGGCCGGGTCCGATCGCCCAGGTGCGTCGCGTGGTGGCCGAGGAGCGGCACGAAAGCAGGCCAGGCCGCCGGGGCGCCCCCCGTTCTCGACTCTACCGGCGGGCACCGACAGTTTCGGCGGGCCGGACAGGCCCGGGCGAGGAGTTTTCCGGGCCCGGCGGGGTGACACGGTCGGGGACCCGGCCAGGCGGTAACCTCACCAGCACCCGAAACCCGTGAACCGAGGAGGGCCCGTGTCGGCAGGGCAGATCGCCGCGTTGATCGCCGCAGGAGCATTCGTGGTGCTGGTCGTCCTGCTGGCGATCCCGCTGATCAAGCTCGGCAAGACGCTGGACGCGGCCACCGAGGCGATCGAGCGCACCAACAGCAACACCGATCCGCTGCTGATCGGCGCGAACGAAACGATCACGCACGTCAACACCCAGCTCGAGCGGGTGGACGGCATCACCGCGAACGCGCAGGCGGTCACGGGCAACGTTTCCGCGCTGGCGTCGGTGTTCACCGCCACCCTGGGCGGCCCGCTGGTCAAGACCGCGGCGCTGTCCTACGGGCTCAGCAAGGCGATCAAGGCGCGCAAGAAGAAGAGCGCCTTGAAGGCCGCCAGGAAGGCCGGGAAATGAAGCGGCTGTTCTGGCTCGGCGTCGGCGTGGTCACCGGCGTCGTGCTCTCCCGCAAGGCCGCCGAAACCGCTCGTCAGGCCACTCCCGCCGGGTTAGCATCGAACCTGGGGGACGCCGTGCGCGAGCTGGCGGGTGCCGTGGGTTCGTTCGGCGCCGAGGTGCGTGCGGGCATGAACGAGCGGGAACAGGAGCTGCACGACATGGTCGAGGAGCGGGCGGGCGTGACCACGCCCCGCGCCGAGGGGCGGCACGCCGCCGCGGCCCGGCGCCCGGTCCGGCGAGCTCGCCGGGCGGAGGGCTGATCCGGACCTGCCCGGAACCCTTCCGCCGTCGCCGCCGATCCCGTTCTGCACCACCGGTACCAAGGACTGACCGTGGACACACACGAAATCACCGACCGTTTCCTGCGCCATTTCGAGAGTAAGGGCCACACGCGCGTGCCCAGCGCGCCGCTGATCCTCGACGACCCGAACCTGCTGTTCGTCAACGCCGGCATGGTGCAGTTCAAGCCGTACTTCCTCGGTGAGGCGCCGCCGCCGTACCCGCGCGCGACCTCCGTGCAGAAGTGCGTGCGCACGCTGGACATCGACGAGGTCGGCAAGACCACCCGGCACAACACGTTCTTCCAGATGGCCGGCAACTTCTCCTTCGGCGACTACTTCAAGGAAGGCGCCATCGAGGCGGCCTGGGAGCTGATCACCAAGCCCCAGACCGAAGGCGGCTTCGGCCTCGACCCGGAGCGCATCTGGGCGACGGTCTACAACGACGACTCCGAAGCGGCCGGGTTGTGGCGCAAGCTCACCGGCCTGCCCGGCGAGCGGATCCAGGCCCGCGACGGCAAGGACAACTACTGGGACATGGGCGTGCCCGGTCCCGGCGGCCCGTGCTCGGAGATCTACTACGACCGCGGCCCGGCGTACGGCCGCGAGGGCGGCCCGGTCGCCGACGAGGATCGCTACATCGAGATCTGGAACCTCGTCTTCATGCAGGACGTCCGCGGCGACCTGAGTCCGAAGCTGGGGCACAAGCCGATCGGCGAGCTGCCGAAGAAGAACATCGACACCGGCATGGGCGTCGAGCGCGTCGCGACGATCCTGCAGGGCGTCGAGAACGTCTACGAGACCGACCTCGTGCGTCCGGTCATCGGCCGCGCCGAAGAGTTCTCCGGCCGCCGCTACGGCTCGAACCACGCCGACGACGTCCGCTTCCGCGTCATCGCCGACCACGCCCGCACCGGCGTCATGCTGATCGGCGACGGCGTCACCCCGGGCAACGACGGCCGCGGCTACGTGCTGCGCCGCCTGCTGCGCCGGATCGTCCGGTCCACGCGCCTGCTGGGCGTGCAGGAGCCGGTGCTGCAGGAGTTCGCCAAGGTCGTCCGCGACACGATGGGCCCGACCTACCCCGAGCTGGTCTCCGGCTTCGACCGCATCAACGAGGTCGTCCGGATCGAGGAGGAGGCGTTCCTCTCGACCCTGACGAGCGGCTCGCGCATCTTCGACATGGCGGCCGAGGAGACCAAGCGCGGCGGCGGCGACGTGCTGGCCGGCGACAAGGCGTTCCAGCTGCACGACACCTACGGCTTCCCGATCGACCTGACCCTCGAGATGGCGTCCGAGCAGGGCCTGAGCGTCGACGAAGAGGGCTTCCGCACGCTCATGAACGAGCAGCGGACCCGCGCGAAGGCGGACGCGGCGGCCCGCAAGACCGGCCACGGCGACCTTTCGGAGTACCGCAAGGTCCTGGAGCAGCACGGCGAAACCGAGTTCCTCGGCTACACCGACCTGCAGGCCGAGGCGAAGGTCGTCGCGCTGCTCGAAGACGGCCAGCCGGTCCGCAGCGTCGCCGCGGGCAGGAAGGCGGAGCTCGTCCTCGACCGCACGCCGTTCTACGCCGAGAGCGGTGGCCAGGTCGCCGACACCGGCGTGCTCCTCGGCGACGGCGTCGAGCTGAAGGTCCTGGACGTCCAGAAGATCGTGCCGGGCCTGTTCGTGCACCGCGTCGAGGTCACCGACGGCGAGGTCGGCCTGGACACCAAGCTCACCGGCTCGGTCGACACGCACCGCCGCCTGTCCATCGAGCGTTCGCACTCCGCGACGCACCTGGTGCACGCGGCCGTCCGCGGCGCGTACGGCAAGCGCGCGGCGCAGGCGGGCTCGCTGAACTCGCCCGGCCGCATGCGGTTCGACTTCACCACGCCGGGCTCGGTGTCGGCGGACGTGCTGACCGAAGTCGAGCAGGAGGTCAACGACTACCTCCAGACCGACGTCGAGGTGCAGAGCTACACCACGACCAAGGACAAGGCGCTCGAGCTGGGCGCGGTCGCGCTGTTCGGCGAGAAGTACGGCAACGACGTCCGCGTGGTCGACATGGGCGACTACTCCCGCGAGCTCTGCGGTGGCACGCACGTCGAGCGGATCGGCCAGCTCGGCCTGGTCAAGCTCGTCTCCGACGCCTCCATCGGCTCGGGCGTGCACCGCGTCGAGGCGCTGGTCGGCACGGACGCGCTGAAGTACGTCCGCAAGGAGCAGCTGCTGGTCTCGCAGCTGGCGAACACCTTCAAGGTGCCGTCGGACCAGCTGCCCGGCCGCATCGAGGACGTCCTGACCCGGCTGAAGAACGCCGAGAAGGAGATCGCCCAGCTGAAGACCCAGCAGGTGCTGGGCTCGGCGGGTTCGCTGGTCGACAAGGCGCAGGAGATCGGCGGCGTCACGGTCGTCGCCGAGGTCGTCCCGGACGTCGACGGCAACGGCCTGCGCGCGCTCGCCTCCGACATCCGCGGCCGGCTCGGCGCGCGGCCCGGCGTGGTGGCGCTGTTCTCCCCGGCCGGCGAGAAGCTGAGCTTCGTCGTCGCGACGACGAAGGCGGCGCAGGACAAGGGCATCGCGGCGGGCAAGCTCGTGCCGTCGTTCGCCGGGAAGATCGGCGGCCGGGGCGGCGGCAAGCCCGACATGGCCCAGGGTGGTGGCACGAACCCGGCCGGTGCGGCCGAGGCGGTCACCGCCCTCCGTGCGGCCATCGCCGGCATTGGTTAACCGCGGAAACCGCGGCCCGGATCGCCCAGGCAAGGACGATCCGGGGCGCGGCCGTCGGCTCGGAGTGGATGTCGGATCCGTCCGGGTCGGGGTGGCGCTGAGCGATCCGGCCCCGGTGCTCGCTTCGCCATTGGTTACCCTCTCCCGCGATGCGACCGACGACACTGACCTGGACCACCTGGCCGCCCTCGTCACCGAACACGAGGTGGTCGAGGTGATCGTGGGCCTGCCGAGAACGCTCGCCAACCGGCAGGGTCCGGCGGCCGAGCTGGCGATCGCGTACGCTGAACGCCTGGCCGGGCGGATAGCGCCCGTGCCGGTCCGGCTGGGCGACGAGCGGCTGACCACGGTCACCGCATCCCGCATCCTCTCCCAGCGCGGGGTCAAAGGCCGCAAGCAGCGTGCGGTGGTCGACCAGGCCGCCGCCGTCGAGATCCTGCAGGCCTGGATCGACGCCGCCGCTGCGCACCGCGCCCGGGAGGGAGACCGATGAACGAGCAGCCACCTGAACCCCCACGCGGGCGCCGGCGACTGCGCGAGCCGGAAGCGGCCACCCCGCCGCCGTCCCGGCCCGCACCGCGCCGCGCCGACCCGCGGGCCGCGGAAGCGCGCCGCACGCCGAGCGGGCCGCACGAGCTGCCGCCGCGCCGCGGCCAGGCACCCAGCGGTGAGCACGACCTGCCCCAGCCCTCCCGCCGGGCCCGGCGGGAGGAACCGCCGGCCTACGACCCGCGCCGCGGTGCGCCGCAGCCCGGCCGTCGCCGCCTCGAGCCGCCGGCCACGCTGCCCCCGGCCGACACCGACTTCGACCCGCAGGAGCGGCGAGCCGCCCCGGCCCGCGCCGCCCACGCCCGGCACGGCCTCGACGAGGGCTCCGAGGTCGAGCCGCCGGCGTCGCGCCGGCGTCGCGCGGCTCCCGACCCCGACGCGGGCGCCGAGATCGAGCCGCCGGCGTCGCGCCGGCGTCGCCCGGCTCCCGACCCCGACGAGGCCGACGACAGCCCGCCTCGTCGCCGCGCCGTGCCCCAGAGGATCGAGCCGGCGCCCGCACGGCGGCGCCGCGCCGATCCCGACGCGGCCGAGCCCCCGCCGGGCCGGCGTGCCCCGGCGCCCGAGCCGGCGGAGGCCGCTGGCCCGCCGGCCCGCCGCCGGACCGCGCCCGACGCGGCCGAGGTCGCCGGTTCACGGCGGCGCCGCGCGGCGCCGGATCCCGACGCCGAACCGCCCGCACGGCGGCCCGCGCAACCGGGTGACCGCTCCACCGGCGTGCCCGAACCCGGCGCCGAGCCGCGCCGCCGCCCGCCGGCGCCGCCGGCCCGCGAAGAGCCGGTGACCGACGTCCTGCCCGCGCTGGCCCCGCTACCCCCGGCAGAACCGCCGAGGACGCCCCCGGAGGAGCCCGGCCGCCTCGCCGAGGACGACGAGTACGCGGACTACGACGAGTACGACGACTACGAGGACTACGACGAGGCGGAGTACGACGAGGAGTACGACGACTACGACGAAGAGCCCCGAAAGCCGCGGAAGAAGGGCAAGCGCGCCCTGGGCTGGGTCGCCGCGATCGCGGTGATCGCCCTGCTCGCCGGCGGAGCCTGGTACGGCTTCAACAGGTTCTTCGGCTACGACGACTTCGAGGGCGCCGGCACCGACGACGTCGTGTTCCAGGTGGACGACGGCGACACGACATCGGCGATCGGCGCGAAGCTCACCACGGCGGGCGTCGTCGCCAGCAGCAAGGCGTTCGTGAAGGCCGGCGAGGGCAACCCGAAGCTCGCTCGGGTCCAGCACGGCTTCTACGTGATGAAGTCGCACATGTCCGGGGCCAGCGCGGTCGACCGGATCACCACCCCGGAATCGCGCGTCGGACAGCTGGAGGTCCGGCCGTACACGCAGTTCGACGACATCACCCAGCCCGACGGCAAGGTCACGCCCGGCGTGTACAGCCTGATGGCGAAGGCGTCCTGCGCGCAGCTCAACGGCAAGAGCACCTGCGTCTCGGCGGACGACCTGCGCAAGGCGGTCGACGCGGCGGACCTGAAGCAGCTCGGTGTGCCGGACTGGGCGATCGAGCCCGCGAACAAGGCCGACCGCAAGGACCGCAGGCTGGAAGGCCTGATCGCGCCCGGCGTCTACGACGTGAAGCCCGGGTCCACCGCGCAGGAGATCCTCGGGCAGCTGGTGCACACCTCGGCCGAGGCGATCCAGAACGCCGGGCTCGGCCCGCAGGCGACCGGCCCCGGGATGACGCCGTACCAGACGCTGATCATCGCCTCGATCATCGAGCGCGAGGCGGTGAAGGCCGACTTCGGCAAGCTCTCGCGGACCATCTACAACCGGCTGAAGATCAACATGCGGCTGCAGATGGACTCCACGGTCAACTACGTGCTGGACCGGCCGACGCTGCTGACGGACGAAGCCGACCGGGCGAAATCCGGCGCCTACAACACCTACCGGAACACCGGGCTGCCGCCGACGCCCATCGCGGTGCCGAGTTCGGACGCGATCAAGGCCGCGGTGAAGCCGCCGGACGGCGAATGGCTGTTCTTCGTCAAGTGCGAGAAGAACGGCTTGTCCTGCTTCGCGGTCTCGAACGACGAGCACAACAAGAACCGCGACCTCGCCAAGGAACGCGGTGTCATCTGAGCCGCGCAAGGCCGCGGTGCTGGGCAAACCGGTGGCGCACTCGCTGTCCCCGGTGCTGCACGGCGCCGCGTTCGCCGCGCTCGGCCTGACCGGCTGGACCTACGAGCGCATCGAGACGAGCGCCGAGGAGCTCCCGGGCCTGGTCGGGCGCCTCGGCCCGGAGTGGGCCGGGCTGTCGGTCACCATGCCGGGCAAGCGCGCGGCGCTGGACCACGCGGACGAGGTGACGCCGCGCGCGGCCGCCGTCGGCGCGGCCAACACCCTGGTCCGCACCGCGCGGGGCTGGCTCGCGGACTGCACCGACGTCGAAGGAGTCGCCGGCGCGCTGCGCGCCGCGGGCGGCTACGAGCCGTCCCCCGCGGACACCGCGGTCGTGCTCGGCGCGGGCGGAACGGCGGCGGCGGCGGTCGTCGGGCTCGCCGCCCTCGGGGTCCGGCAGGTGCGGCTGGTCGTGCGCGAACCCGCCCGGGCCGGCGAAACGCTCGACGCGGCGAAGCGGGCCGGGCTCGACGTCGACGTCCTGCGCTGGGCTGAGACGGACTTCGCGGCCTTGGGCTCCGCGGCGGTGCTGGTGAACACCGTCCCGCCGGACGCGGTCGCCGCGCACGTCGCCGAGCTCGCCGCGATCGGGCACGTCCTCGACGTCATCTACCACCCGTGGCCGACACCGCTCGCCGAAGCGGTCGCGGCGCGCGGGGGCCGGCTGGCGACGGGGCTGGACATGCTGCTGCACCAGGCGTTCGGCCAGGCCGAGCACTTCACCGGCCGGCCGGCCCCGCGGGCGGCGATGCGGGACGCGCTGCGTGCCGCGACGGGCGGCCTGCTGCCGCTGCCGATCAGCTGACGGTGCTGATCCGGACGGTGCTGATCCGGACGGTGCCGATTCAGGAAAAGCGCTTGCGCGCGTTGATAATCTGGTCGACTGCCTTGCTGAAGGGGGTCTACCGGAATGACCAGCCAAGAAGCGTTGAGCGACGAAAAGGTCCAGAGTGCCTGGGTCGGCGAACCGCCGAAGCTCAACTCGACCGTCACGCTCGCCGACTACGACCCGGAGTGGCCGCGGCTCTTCGAGCGTGAAGCCGAGCGGATCCGGGGCGTGCTGGGGGAGCGGGTGCTCGTGCTCGAGCACGTCGGCTCGACGTCGGTGCCGGGGCTGTGCGCCAAGCCGATCGTCGACATCCTGCTGGAGGTGCCGGACTCCGCCGACGAGGACACCTACGTCCCGGCGCTGGAAGCGGCGGGCTACCGGCTCGTCATCCGTGAACCGGACTGGGAGAAGCACCGCTGCTTCAAGGGCCCGGACACGAACATCAACCTGCACGTCTACTCGCCGGGCAACGGCCAGACGCCGCGCTACCGCCTCTTCCGGGACCGCCTGCGCTCGCACCCGGAGGAGCGGGAGCTGTACGCGGCGAAGAAGCGTGAGCTCGCCGCGAGGGAGTGGAAGTACATCCAGCACTACTCCGACGCCAAGACGGAGGTGGTCGAGGAGATCCTCGGCCGCGCGCGGGCCGCGCAGTACGACGGCCACAGCGAGGCCTACGCCGAGCACGCGGAGAAGTCCGTCACCAACGCCCTCTACGACCGGCCGGCGATCCTCGACCTGGCCGGGGCCGTCGACGGGCTGAGCGTGCTCGACGCCGGCTGCGCGGCCGGGCACCTGAGCGCGCTCCTGGCCGAGCGGGGCGCCGACGTCCTCGGCGTCGACTCGAGCGCGGGCATGATCGCCGTCGCGCGCCGGAAGTTCGGCGACGTCGCCCGGTTCGAGGTCGCGGACATCGCCGGGCCGCTCCCCGTGCCGGACGGCTCGATCGACGTCATCGCCGCGTCGCTGGTGCTGCACTACCTGGCGGACTGGGGCCCGGCCCTGGCGGAGTTCCGCCGGATCCTCAAACCCGGTGGGGCGCTGGTGTTCTCGGTGCACCACCCGGGCGAGGACTGGCGGTGGTTCGGCAAGGAGAACTACTTCGAGCTCGAGCTGCTGGAGGACGAGTTCCCGCCCGGCACCGTGGTGCGCTTCCACCGGCGCCCGCTGAGCTGGACGTTCCAGGCGGTCCGTGACGCGGGCTTCGCGGTGGACCGCCTGGTGGAGCCGATGCCGCTCCCGGAGGCCGAGGCCGCCGATCCGCAGTGGACGGCGAACCTGCGGACCAAGCCGCGGTTCCTGTACTTCCGCGCGGTCAGTAGCGAAGGATGAGATAAGGCTGAAGGAGGCCTTTTGCAAGGTTCCCTTCAGCCTTGCTCGAAGGCGTGCGGTTCGCTGTCGGGTAGCTCGATAAATTCGGCGTCAATCTCGCGTCGTGCCAGTGCGGGAAGGAGGATGTCGGCAACGACGAACCGGCTGCTTGGGCTCAGAACCATGAGTGTCGGGGTCAGGAGCGGAAGCGATGAACTGAACCGAGAATCATGGATTCTTTCCTTTGGTGGATTGATCAGGCTGTACGTGCTCGAATATGGATGCCGATAAGTCGCCTCCACCGTCCAAAATAATGAAAGGCGAGGCACGCTCAGGAGCTTCTTCCCGGAGAGGTGTCCGGGTTGTCGCACTCTGAAAACCAGGTGTCGACGCCAAAGAAAATTATAAAATGCGAAGATGCTTGTGGCACTTGCAAGCGAGCCGATTAATGTAAATGCTATCCCTTGTGAAGGGTGGGCAATCCTAATTGCGAAGTATATGGAGATGGATACCGAAATCAGTGCGGCAAGTGTGATCACTGATATGGTCTTTCGTGCAAAGTCGATTGCGCGATTCCGGCGAGGGCGTACAGTCTGGAGAAATTTCAAGGTGGCCGACGTTCCGGGCCATCGGCAGCCAGCCTCCAGAACGACGCCGAGGATGGATTCCCCGAGGCTGAAGTCGTGATACCAGCAGGTCTTCCGGTTTCTCTCGGGCCGGAGCCAGTCGTGCGCCGATACAAGGTCCGGCCTGATCGATTGCAGGCGCGTGCGCACGCTCGGGTGATAACAGGCGCCGACCGCAAGAATGGGTGCCCACCTCCGCATGCTCTCCTTGGTCTCCTGGAACCTGGCGATCGCATGGGCGAGCACGGCGGGCTCGTCGAGGACCTTGATCAGGAGTTCCGGCCGGTCTGCGGCCATCTCGATGCCGATCGACCGGGCCAGTTCCACGGCCGCTCCCGGGTCAATCCGCATGTAGGACAGGAAGAGCGGATCGAAGCCGTCCTTCGCGCCGGTGGTTGCCTCCATGAAGAAGGGCTTGAGATAGCTGGGGCGGTGCCCGGTTATCGAACTCTCGGCTAGTTCGCGATCCCGGAGAGCGATGGCGACCAAGCGGAAGAGGTGGAACCAGTTGTCATCCCGATTGTCCTGGGAGCTGACCAGATCCGCGATGCGGTCGAGCTCCGACATCACGGTTTCGTCGTCGTAGGGCTGGCTGTCGATCATGGCTCGCAGGCCCAGTTCGATCGAACCGGCGCGGCTTGCCCACAACAGCCGCTCCTGCCGGACCCGGTCGTTCTTCTGAAGGGCGAGCGAAAAGACGATCACCTCCGCGAGCCGTTCGCCGAACCGATGGCCGCGTTCTTCGTCACCGGTCTGTTCGATCGCCCGGGTGATCCGCCGCCAAGTCCGGCCGTCTCCGCGATCGACCGCGTCCGCGGCCAGGAACTCGCAGAAGGTCAAATGCCCGAACTGGAGAGTCTCCTCCGGCTTTTCTTCGGTGAACAGGCCGGTGTCGCGGGAAAGTTCGCGGATGCGTTCTCCGGCCTCCAGCTCCGAGAGGCCCTCGTCCTCCTGGAAAATCGAGATGGCCTTGTCCCAGTCCAGCGCGTTCCGCGACTGGTTTCCGTCGAGCAGGTGCTCGAGTGCGACCCTGCCCAGCAGGTGCTGACGAGTCCGGCGCAGTACGTTGAGGCCGGTGGTCAGGCCGAGCTGCCGGTTGCGCCGTCGCACCAGGAGCTCGTCGACCACCGCCCGGTAGAAGTCCGGCCGCGTTTCGGGCAGGCTGTCGCCGCCGGTGACCTGGTCGGTCGCGACGTACATGGCGAGGATCAAGGGTGTCTCGCACATGCTGCGGATGTTCGGTTGCGCCGACAGGTTGCCGAAGATCCGGGCGAGGTGCTGATCCGGCTCGCTGCGGTAGGGCCACTTGCGGAGGAACTCGTACATGTCGTCCGCGGTGAATGGTTCCAGGGTCAAGTGCGCGTCGAAGGCTTCGGTGAAGTTGGCGGGAAGGTTCACGTAAAGCTGACGCCGGGTCGTCACGATCACCCGGTTGGCGGGATGCTTCTTGGCCAGGTGATCGCAGAGGTTCGTGATTTCGGCGGACAGGGCGGCGAATTCGCTCGTGTTGATCTCGTCCAGGCCGTCGAGGAGGACCGTGATCCGGCCGGCGTTCACGAACGAGTCGAACAGGTCTTTGCTCGCGTAGGTGTTGACCGAGGTCACGTGCGTTTCGATCAGTGTGATGAGACTGTCCGTCGAGGCGGTCTTCCCGGTCGAACCGAGGCTCTTGAGTTCGATGAAAACGGGGATGTGCGACGTCTTGACATCGCCGGCCGTGATGGCCCGTCGGCAGATATCACGATAGATTCTCTTCACGAGCGTTGATTTTCCCGATCCCGGGTCTCCCACGAGCAGGATCCGGTGGTACTCGCCGTGCACGATCTTCGTCGCCGAAATCCTAGTTCGATCGGAAGCGATGGCGGTCAACGGAACGAACATGTCGTCCAAGACGAGTTCGACAGGTATCGCGGCAGGCACGGGCAGGCGGTTCGAGCTCGCGGCAAGCCGGTTCAGGGCGAAGTCGCGCAGGCTGAGCCGCGCGGCGATCCGTGGGCGCAGGTGCCGGGTGATTCGGGAGCCGACTCCCCGGAGAACGTACTGCGGGAAGGTTTCGAGACCGAGATCGCGGGTGAGGGACTTCAGGTATTTGCGTCGTTGATAGACGAAGCCGGCCACCGTGACGATCAGTCCCGACGCGTAGGGGATCATCTGCGCAAGGCTCAGCGGCACCTCGGTCTCCGTCTCTGAGTGAGCGCTGTCTCGCGGTGCTGAGACAGACCACGTAGAGGTCGCTGTCGGCCCTCGGGGTGTTACACACAGTCAGTCCCGTTTAGCGAGCTCTTGGATCAGGTCGACGATCTCCCGGCTGACGGGCCGGAACACCCGCAGCCGGGAGAGCGCGGCCAGCCGGGCCAGCAGCGGGACACTGCGCTCGACCAGCAGCCGGCTGCGTTTCGTGCCGGCCGAGCGGTCGTGGACCCAGAACAACACCACGCCCATCTGGTAGAGCCAGAGCAGCTCCGGCAGCTGTCCGCGCAGCTCCGGGTCGAGCTTGACGTCGGAGCCCTCGACGACCTCGCGCATGAGGCCGATCGACGCTTCGCGGGCGGCCGAAGAGTCGTCGCTGAACGGGCTCAGCGGCGACTCCGGGTCGGCCGCGTTGACGAAGAACTGCGTGCCGAAGCGGTGGTAGGGCTCGGCGACGTCGAGCCAGCACAGCAGCACCGCCTTCAACCGGGCCGCGAAGCCGGTCTCGCCGTCCAGCAGCAGGCGGGCCGCGGTCAGGTGCTGCCCGGCCATCTCGTCGTAGAAGCCCTGGACCAGCTGTTCCTTGGACGAGAAGTAGTAGTAGGCGTTCCCGACGGAGACGCCCGCTTCGGCGGCGATCGCGCGCATCGTCGTGCGGTCGTAGCCGTTCTCGGTGAACAGCCGCATCGCGGTCGTGACGATCAGGGACCGCGTTTCCTCGCTCTTGGCCACGCGCTGCACGTTAGCGCCGCGGCCGTCAGGGAGCCGGGAAGGGCGGGGCCTGCGGCATGCCGGGGTAGGGCAGCGGTGCCGGCGCGGGCAGCGGCGGGGCCAGGTGGCGACGCCGGATGCCGTTGAAGACCAGGACGTTGAGCAGGTGCATGACGCCGAGCACGAGCGCCACCGTGCCGATCTTGACCGACAGCAGCTCGAACACCCCGCGCGCGGTCAGCTCCCGGGTGCTGCTGGTCAGGAACAGCGTCACGAAGCCCAGGCTGACCAGGTAGAACCCGACGACCAGCAGCTGGTTGACGGCGTTGGCCAGGCCGGGGCTGTCCGCGAAGACCTCGGTGAGGAAGGTGCGGCCGTGCTTGCTCAGCGTCCGGGCGACGAGCACGGTCAGCGGAATGCTGAGCAGCAGGTAGAGCGCGTAGGCGACGATGATCAGGTCCATGGTTCCTCCTTGTTTTGAACGTGTTCAAGAAGCACGGTAACCCGGTTTTTGAACGCGTTCAAGAGAGCTGGGTCACGTCGGCCGTTACCGGGGCGTGGTGCACGCTCAGTGCGTCGAAACCCAGTCCGCGATCTCGGTGACCACGGCCGGGTCGACGTGCTGCGGCGACTCGTACCCGGCAGGCGTGGACGGTCCTTCGCCGCGGAAGAACAGGTGGTCGTCGGCGTCGTGGACGCGGATCGTGACGTCGGGCCGGTGGGCCAGGCCCTCCTGCCAGCGCGCGAGGTCGCCGGTCACGGTCACCTGGTAGTCGCGGCCGCCCTGCAGGATCAGGATCGGCTTGGCCAGCGCGGCCGCGGTCGCGACCGGGTCGTAGCCGCGCAGGTCCAGCCAGTACGAGGCCGGCCAGCCGAACAGCAGGTCCGCCGCCGGGGTCGCGGGGGACAGGCCGGGGTCCTCGACGAGCGCCGCCTGCCGCGCGACCGTCTCGGCGGCTGCCGTGCTGGCCGGGCCGGGGTTCAGCTCGGCCAGGTAGCGGGCGACCCGGACGGCCGCCCGGCTCAGCGGCAGCGTGTCACCGGCCAGGCTGACCAGGCCGGCCACCGACGGCTCGGCGGCCGCCACCCGGGGAGCCGCCTTGCCGCCGCCGCTGAGCCCCAGGACGAACACCCGCGCCGGGTCCACCTTCCGCTGCCGCTGGAGCAGGCGGACGGCGGCGACCGCGTGCGGCACGTACTCGTCGGCCATGGTGAAGCCGGCCGCGGCGCCGGCCTCGGGGTGGACGTGGGTCACCTTGTCGAACCGGGCCACCGCGACGCCGCGGGAGGCCAGCCCCCACGCGAGGTCCTTGAACGGCTTGTTGGGCCCGGTCGTCAGGTCGCGGTCGGCGGGCCCCGAGGTGAGCAGCACCAGGCCCGGCCACGGGCCACGCCCCCGGGGCCGGGTGATCGTGCCGGGCACCGCGAGCGGCCCGGCGCCGACGGTGACCTCGTGCTCGGTGAACCGGTCCGGCTCGGCGTAGGCCGGCCGCTCCCAGGTCGTGCCGGACGGCGGTGCGAGCCGGAGGCCGTGCAGCAGGCCGGCGTCGTCGACCGACATGACCATCGTGAGGCCCCCGTGCGCTCCGGTCACCGGAACGCTCACCCGGACCAGTCCCGCCTTGGCCGGCTCGCTCACCGGGGTGCCGACCGCCCGGACCGCCCCGATCTTGGCGATCTCCGTCTCCCAGCCGACGCGGAGCGTCTCGGCGGACGCCGCCGCCCGCAGCCGCGGCGCGAACAGCGCCTCGACCTCCGCATAGCGTCCCGTGGCCGTCATGCCGACGATCGCCGTGGCAACCGCCGCCGGATCCGTGCCTGTCTTCATCTCGACCCCCACCGTTCTCGTATTTTGCGAACGGTATCACCATATGAGACTGTTGGGTCGTGGACACCTTGGAACTGCTGGGCCACCCGGTGCGGCTGCGGATCGTGCACGCCATGCGGGGCGGCCGGACGCTGACCACCGCCGAGCTCGGCACGCTCCTGCCGGACGTCTCGAAAGCCATGCTCTACCGGCACGTCGACCTGCTCGCCGCCGGCGGCGTCCTGGAGGTGGCCGACGAACGCCGGGTCCGCGGCGCGGTCGAGCGCCACTACCGGCTGCGCCGGGACCGGGCCTCCGTCGACCCCGGCACGGCCGCGTCGATGTCGCCCGAGGACCACCGGCGCGGGTTCGCCGTGGCGCTGGCCGCCCTGGTCGCCGAGTTCAACGCCTACCTCGACCGCGACGACGCCGACCCGCGCGCCGACCCCGTCGGCTACCAGCAGCACGCGGTCTGGCTCGACCGGGACGAACTCGCCGCGCTGGTCGGCGAACTGCGCGCCGCGATCCTCCCCCGGCTGGCCAACCCGGCCGCACCCGGGCGCACCCGGTACCTGCTCAGCCCGATCCTCTTCCCCAGCGAGCCGCCCGCCGCCGGGAGCGGCTGAGCAGCCCCACCTACTACGGTGAGGCCATGCGGATCGCCATTCTCGACGACTACCAGAACGCCGCCCTCACCTTCGGTGACTGGGACTCGCTGAAGGCCGACATCACGGTCTTCACCGAACCCCTGACCGACGTCGTCAAGCAGCTGCAGGGCTTCGAAGCGGTGGTCGCGATGCGGGAGCGCACCCGCTTCCCGGCCGCGGTGCTCGACGCCCTGCCCGACCTGAAGCTGCTGGTCAGCACCGGCATGCGGAACGCGGCCATCGACGTCGCCGCCGCGCGCCGCAACGGCGTCGTCGTGTCGGCCACCGGCTACCTCGGGGAGCCGACCGCCGAGCACACCTGGGCGCTCATCCTGGCCGCGTCGCGGAACCTGCCGCAGGAGTTCCGGTCGATGCGCGAGGGCGGCTGGCAGACCTCCGTCGGCACCATGCTGCACGGCAAGACGCTCGGCCTGCTCGGCCTCGGCCGGCTCGGCGCGGGCGCGGCGAAGATCGGGCAGGCCTTCGGGATGGAAACCATCGCCTGGAGCCAGAACCTGACGCAGGAGAAGGCGGACCCGCACGGCGTCACCGCGGTGACCAAGGACGAGCTGTTCGCCCGCTCGGACGTGCTGTCCGTCCACCTGGTCCTCGGCGAGCGCACCCGCGGCCTGGTCGGGGCGGCCGAGCTCGCCGCGATGAAGCCGACGGCGCTGCTGGTGAACACCTCGCGCGGCCCGATCGTCGACGAAGCGGCGTTGGTGGACGCGTTGCGGCGCAAGGAGATCCGCGCGGCCGCGCTGGACGTCTACGACACCGAGCCGTTCCCCGCCGACCATCCACTGAGGACACTCGACAACGCGGTCCTGACGCCGCACATCGGCTTCGTCGCCCGCGAGGTCTACGAGATCTTCTACGGTGACGCGGTCGAGGACATCGCGGCCTACCAGGCGGGGGAGCCCATCCGCGTCATGGCGGAGTGAAGAAGGTGTGCGGCCCGCCGGGGCCCGAGGTCCCCGCACCGGCCCTGCGGCGGGCCTGCACCTCTTGATGACACCACTCGCGCCCGGCCGGCGGCAGGGTCTTTGGACCCTGTCCCGCCGGGCCGTTGGGCATTCCGGCCGGGTCGGCGAATTTCCCTCAGGGAAAGGGAACCGCGTCGGGCGCGCAGGTCGTGCCCACCGGCGGCGCGGCCAGGTCCGTCAGGTACCGCATTACGGCCGCCGAGGCGCACGCGCTCGGGACGTCGAGCGACGTGTGGCCGTAGCCGTCCACTTCGAGCACCCGGCCGTCGCCGAGCTCCGCTGCCGTCGCCCGCGCGTCGGCCAGCGGCGTCGCCGGGTCGAACCGGTTGTTCAGCACCAGGACCGGGTTCTTCCGCGGGCGGTTCCACGGGCCGGTGTAGCGGTCTTCGTCGCGGGCCGGCCAGCCGACGCACTGAGCCATCGAGAACACCGCGCTCAGCCCGAAGTACGGCCGGCGCGCGCTTTCCCCGGCGGCGAGCGCCGCGTAGTCCGCGGGCGACTGCGGGTTGTCGCTGTCGACGCACTGGACGGCCAGGAAGCCGGGGGAGTGCGCCGGCACGTACGGGTCGAGCACCGGCACCGCGGGGCCCGGATCCGCCGGCATCGCGGCCAGCGTCTGCGCGAGCCGTTTCCACCGGCCGGACTGGTACAGCGCACTGGTGACCGTCTTCATCAGCGCGGCCACGCCCGGCCCGCGTGACGCGTGCGCGAAGATCCCGGCGAACTTCCGCTTCGGATCGCCCGCGGAGAAGGCGCACTCCGGCCCGGCCGCGGCGCACACCGCGAAGAACCGGTCCAGCTCCTCTTCCTGCGCGCCGGCGACCCCGGCCCGCACGTCCACCGGCTGCTTCTCCTGCCCCGGCTTCCCGATGGCGTTCGCGACCAGGTCGAGCGTGCCGTCGAGGGTCATCGCGCGGACCCGGTCCGGGAACAGGTTCGCGTAGGTGCCGCCGAGATAGGTGCCGTAGGATTAGCCGTAGAAGTTCAGTGCCGCGTCGCCGGTGGCCTGGCGCAGCAGCTCCAGGTCCCGCGCGACGTTGGCCGTCGAGAGGTGGGTCAGCAGGGCACCCGATGCCGCGCAGGCCTTGCCGGTCGCCGCGCTCGCGGCGAAGAAGGCGTCCGGCTGCCGCAGCGGCGATCCGGCCGGAGGCAGCCGGTCCGCACCGGGGCAGCTGATCGGCGCCGAGCCGCCGATCCCGCGCGGGTCGAAGCTCACCAGGTCGAACCGGGCCCGCAGCTCCGGCGGGTAGCGGGCGGCGAACCGCGTCAGCTCGCCGACGCCGTCCGTGCCCGGGCCGCCGAAGTTGACGAACAGCGAGCCCAGCCGCCGCGCCGGATCGCCCGCCGCCAGCCGGATCACCGACAGCGTGATCGTGGCGCCCCGCGGCTCGCGGTAGCTCAGCGGCACGGTCGCGGGCGTGCACTGGAACGATCCGTGGCAGGGCGCCCAGCGCAGCACGGGGACCGCTGCGCCGTTCGTGCCGAGCGCCGGGGGCGCCTCAGGTGGGGGCGAGTTCGGGGAGGGGGCGGGTGCGGGTGCGGCCGCGGGGGCACTGCACGCGGCGAGCAGCAGGAGGGTGGCGAGGAGGACCCGCTTCACGCGCCGAGTTCCGCCAGGACGGCGTCGG
>NZ_JBFAZA010000046.1:38516-80006 GCF_040681595.1 Amycolatopsis sp. NPDC051716
GGTGTAGTGCGGCCAGGCTTCGGTGGCCCAGGGGCCGAAGGCGCGGTCGGTCAGTGCGATGCAGGCCGCGCGGGCGTCCGGGTCGGTCCAGAGGAATGTGCCCGATTGGCCGAAGTGGCCGAACGTCCGCGGTGAGCAGCAGGAGGGTGGCGTGGAGGACCCGCTTCACGCGCCGAGTTCCGCCAGGACGGCGTCGGTGTAGTGCGGCCAGGCTTCGGTGGCCCAGGGGCCGAAGGCGCGGTCGGTCAGTGCGATGCAGGCCGCGCGGGCGTCCGGGTCGGTCCAGAGGAACGTGCCCGATTGGCCGAAGTGGCCGAACGTCCGCGGTGAGCTGTGCGCGCCGGTCCAGTGCGGGCTCTTGTGGTCGCGGATCTCGAAGCCGAGGCCCCAGTCGTTGGGCTTCTGGTGGCCGAAGCCGGGCAGCACGCCGGAAAGCCCGGGGAACACGACGTTCGTCGCCTCGGTGACGGTCGCCGGGTCCAGCAGCTTCGGGGCCTGCAGCTCGGCGGCGAAGGCGGCCAGGTCGTCCACAGTGGACACCGCGCCGGAGGCGGGCGAGCCCTCCAGCACGGTCGAAGTCATGCCGAGCGGGGCGAACAGCGCCTCGGCCTGGTACTGCGCGAAGGGGATGCCGGAGTGCTCGGCCAGCGCATCGGCCAGCTGCTCGAACCCGGCGTTGGAGTAGAGCCGCCGCGTGCCCGGCGGGGCCATCGCCTTGTGCGCGTCGAAGGCCAGCCCGGAGGTGTGCGCGAGCAGGTGCCGTACGGTCGATCCCTCGGGCCCGGCCGGGGTGTCGAGCTCCACGACGCCTTCCTCGACCGCGATGAGCGCGGCGTAGGCGGTCAGCGGCTTGGAGACCGAGGCCAGCCGGAACTTGCGCGCGGTGTCGCCGTGGCTGCCCACGACGCTCCCGTCCGCCGCCACCACGGCCGTCGCGGCGTTGTCCACCGGCCATTCGTCGATCAGGCGCACGCTCTCCATGGGGCCAGCCTACGAAACGCCGCGCCGCGCCGGTCTCCCGCCCGGGAACTCGCCGGCACCCCGGCGCCGCCGGGTTCGGCGTTCGCGCCGGTCATCCTGGCCGTCGACCACGGTTCCCGGGTGGACCAGGTGCGGCGCACTCCGCCAGCAGTGCTGCTGTGAACGCCGCGAAGGCCCCCGCACCGGCTGTCGGGGAGCCGGTACGGGGGCCTTCGCGGGGGGTGTGACTCAGGCGTCCAGGTCGGTGGCGACCAGCTGGGCGACCGCTTCCACGGCCTCCTCGGCGCCCTCGCCCTCGGCGCTGATGACGACCTCGTCGCCGTAACCGGCGGCCAGCGTCATCAGGTTGAGCACGCTGCCGGCGGCCACCGGGCTTCCGCCGGCCTTGGCGATCTGCACCGCGACGGGCTGCGCCGCGGCCGCCTTCGCCACCAGCGCGGCCGGCCGGGCGTGCAGCCCCACCTTGCTGGCCACGGCGACGCGTTTCTCCGGCATGTTCGTCCTCTCCCTACTGGGGTACGTCGGTACGGATCTTACTTCGCGGCTGTCCGCTCGAGGTCCGACTCGATCGAGTCGTCCTCGCGGCCCGGGGTGCGCAGGTTCCACTTCGTGATGACGATCCGGAACACGAGGTAGTAGATCACCGCGAACACGAGCCCGATCGGGATGAGCAGCCACGCCTTGTGCGCGGTGTCCAGGCTCGAGTTGAGCGCGAAGTCGATCGCACCGCCGGAGAACGAGAACCCGAGCTTGATGCCCAGGGCGTTCACCAGCGCCAGCGACAGGCCGGTCATGATCGCGTGGAAGATGTACAGCGGCCAGGCCACGAACATGAACGAGAACTCGATCGGTTCGGTGACACCGGTGATGAACGAGGTCAGCGCGGCCGCGATCATCACACCGCCGACGACCTTCTTCTGCGCCGGGCGGGCGGTCTGCCAGATCGCCAGCGCCGCCGCCGGCAGGGCGAACATGAAGATCGGGAAGAACCCGGTCATGAAGGAGCCCGAGCCCTGCACGTGGTTGAAGAAGTTGGTCAGGTCGCCGCCGCCGAAGATGAACCACACCGGGACGTTCAGGAGCTGGTGCAGACCGACCGGGATGAGCAGGCGGTTCAGCAGGCCGTAGATCCCGCCGCCGACCACCGGGGAGCCGACGACGACCTCGCCGATGTTGTGGATGCCCGCGTCGACCCACTTGAAGACGATGCCGAAGACGACACCCAGGATGATCATCGCGAACGCGGTGATGATCGGCACGAACCGGCGGCCGCCGAAGAACGCCAGCCAGGCGGGGAGCTTGATCCGGTAGAAGCGCTGCCACAGCAGCGCCGCGACGATGCCGGAGATGATGCCGGTCAGGACGCTGTAGGGCCAGTGGATGGGAGCGAGGTCCCAGCCGGGCTTGTAGCCCTCCTGGCTCTTGATCGGCGCGATGGCCTGGATGACCTTGTTGAACACGACCCAGCCGACGGCCGCGGCGACCGCCGTGGAGCCGTCGCCCTTGCGGGCGAAGCCGACCGCGATACCGATCGCGAACAGCAGCGGGAGCCAGTCGAACAGGCCACCGCCTGCCGCGCCGACTACGTCGGCGACCTTGTCCCAGCCCAGCCCGTCCGCACCGAGGACGTCGGGCTGGCCCAGCCTGCTGAGCAGGCCGGCCGCAGGCAGCGTGGCGATGGGGAGCATGAGGCTGCGGCCGAAGCGCTGAAGGCCGGCGAGGCCTCCGCCGGTCTTCTTCGCCCCCTCCGCGGTGGTGGAGCTCATCTGGATCCTCCATAGTGGGGTGGTTGACCGGGTTCCGGGGTGTTCCGGTCCAACTGCATGGTCACCTGGTAGTGATCTCCCCGGTACCAGGACGTGATGTCTTCGATCGGGTCGCCGTTGGCGCTGGAGACCCGCCGGAACACGAGCAGGGGACTGCCGGCACGCATGCCGAGCAGCCGGGCCGTCTCGCGGTCCGCGCCTTCGGCCCAGACCGTCTGCCACGCCTGGTCGGGACGCACACCGTACGTCTCGGCCAGTTGCGAGTAAATGGACTGGGTCAGGTCGAGCCCGAGCAGGCCGGGAGCCCGGCCCGCGTGGTACCAGCCGCGCTCGACGGCCAGGGGCACGCCGTCGGCGTGGCGCAGCCGCACCAGGTGGTGCGCGGACGCGCCCTCGGTCAGGCCGAGGGCGTGTGCCGAGGCGGTGGGCGGTACCTCGGTGGCCGCCGAGACCACCTCGGTCGTCGGGGTCAGCCCCCGCCTCCGCATGTCGTCGGTGAACGACATCAGGTAGAGCTGCAGCTCCATCCGCCGGGCCGCGGTGAACGTGCCCTTGCCGCGGACCCGGGCGAGCAGCCCCTCCTCGACCAGCTTGCCGATCGCCGACCGGACCGTGAGCCGCGACACGCCGTAGCGCTGGGCCAGCTCGCGTTCCGACGGGATCGGCGCGCCCGGCGGGAGCTCGCGCTCCACCGTGCGGCGGAGGATTTCCCGCAGCTGGGCGTGCTTGGGCGTGGGCCCGTTGACGACCCGGTCGGGTGGCGGGACGTGCGCGGCCGCGCTCATCGGCGTCACCCTCCTCGTTCTCGTTCCACCGGGGACCGGTGCTCGCATCCGGCCCCGAACATTGGTACGTTCCGGTCTAGACCAATGATCTGATGGGGCAGGATGCTCCGCCGCGCGGACGGGTGTCAACCACCGTTATCCGTTCGTGGCCCGCGGCGGGGTGCATGCGGGCGAACGGCGTAGTACAGGTGGACACGCGGTTCGCGTCAGGTTGGGAACAAACAGTGATCAAGGAGACCGCGATGGCGGATGACAGGCCCGAAAAGATCCTCGCCGCACTCGGCGGCAAGGAGAATCTCACCGAGATCGAGGGCTGCATCACGCGGCTGCGCTGCGAGGTCGAGGACATGAGCCTCGTCGACGAGGGCGCGCTGAAGAAGGCCGGCGCCATGGGCGTGGTCAAGATGGGGTCGGCGGCCCTGCAGGTGATCGTCGGGCCGGAGGCGGACACCATCGCCAGCGACATCGAGGACCTGCTGTGACGTTCGACATCCTCAGCCCGGTCGCGGGCCGGGTGGTGCCGATCACCGAGGTCCCGGACCCGGTGTTCGCGCAGGCCATGGTGGGTCCGGGCCTCGCGGTGCAGCCCGCGGGCGGCCGGTCGGACGCGGTCGCCCCGGTCGACGGCACGGTGGCGACGCTGCACCCGCACGCCTACGTCATCGCGACCGAGGGCGGCCAGGCCGTGCTGGTCCACCTGGGCATCGACACGGTCAAGGAAAAGGGCGAAGGCTTCACGCTGCACGTCGTCAAGGGCGAGCAGGTGCGGGCCGGTCAGCCGATCGTCAGCTGGGACCCGGAGGCGGTGACCGCGGCGGGCTACTCGGCGATCGTCCCGGTCGTCGCGCTGGACGCCTCGGCGGAGGTTTTGTCCGGTTTGGACACCGAGCGCGAGGTCGCCGCCGGCGACCGGCTGTTCGCCTGGGACGCCTGAGTTCTCAGTGTCACGCGGTGACAACCGGGGCTTCGCCCCGGGCCGGGGGCTTCGCCACCCGGACCCCCGGAAAGCACGCGAACGGGCCCTTGTGGATCATCCACAAGGGCCCGTTCGCGCGTCCGGCTCGTCAGCCGGTGACGACCTTCCCGTTCTCGACCTTGACCGGCACCGACGGCAGCGGCTTGTTCGCCGGGCCCTGCTTGACCTCGCCGGTGAGCGCGTTGAACACCGAACCGTGGCACGGGCAGACCAGGTCGGCGCCCTTCGGCGTGACGGTGCAGCCCTGGTGCGTGCACACGGCGCTGAACGCGGCGCAGGCCGACTCGGACGTGCGGGCCACGATCACGTCGGACCCGTCCGGGGCCTTCGCCGCCTTCGCCTGCCCGACGGGGACTTCGGCGAGCGCGACCAGCGGCGTCCCGGCGGCGATCGGCGCCTGCGCGGTGCCCGATTTGCCGTTCGATTCCGACGAGCAGGCGGTGAGGGCGACGGCGCCGACGGCGGCACCGGCGACGGCGGCACCGGTGGACAGGACGGTGCGGCGGGAGTGCAGTTCGGCTGTCATGACCTAAAGAACGAGAGCGCCACCCGTTCGGTTCAATTCCCGGTGAACCGGATCGCCCCCTGTTCCGTGTATGTACCGGAGTGGGTGTGGAGTGGAGGAACGATCATGGTGAGTTGGGTTCTACGCATCGTCGTGGCGGCCGCGCTGCTCGGCTCGGCGGGCGTGCACTACTTCTTGTGGACGCAGGGTTATTCGGGCATCACCGGCACGCTGTTCCTGCTCGACGCGATCGCCGGGCTGGTGCTCGCGATCGCCGTCCTGGCCTGGCGGCACTGGCTGCCGGCGCTGGGCGCGGCCGGGTTCGGGGCGCTGACGCTCGGCGCGTACGTGCTGGCCGCCACCGTCGGGTTCATGGGCAACCACGACCAGTTCAACAGCCAGCCGGAGTACTGGGGCGTCATCACCGAGGCGGTCTGCATCGTGGGCGGTCTGGCGCTGCTGTTCGTGAAGGACCGGCGCCGGGTCGCGGCCTGAGTTCGTGGGCGAGGTCGCCGAAGAGGCGCTCATGCGGGCGCTGCACGAAGAGCACGCGACCGCGCTGTGGTCCTACGCGCTGCACCTGACCTCCGGTGACCGGATCCGGGCCGAGGACGTCGTCCAGGAGACGCTGCTGCGGGCCTGGCGGTCGCCGGCGGTGCTGGACCAGTCGCAGGGGTCGGCGCGGGCGTGGCTGTTCACGGTCGCCCGGCGGATCGCGATCGACGGCTGGCGGTCGGCGTCGGCCCGGTCGGAGGTGATGACCGACCGGCCGCCGGACCGCGTGGTCGCCGACGGCACCGACCGCGCGGTGCAGGGCTGGCTGGTCGCCGAGGCGCTGGCCGAGCTGTCGGAACGGCACCGCGAGGTGCTGCTGCTGTGCTACTTCCAGGGGTATTCGGTCGCCGACGCGGCACTGAAGCTGGGGGTGGCCGAAGGGACCGTCAAGTCGCGCACGCACTACGCGTTGCGCGCACTCCGCCTGGTGCTCGAGGAGAGGGGAGTGACCCAGTGAGCGAAGACCCCTTCGCGACGTTCGACGCCGCCTACGTGCTGGGGGCGCTCGCCCCGGAGGACCGGCAGCGCTTCGAGGAGCACCTGCGTTCGTGCGACCGATGCGCGGCTTCGGTGCGCGAGCTGGCGGGCCTGCCCGGGCTGCTGGCCAGGGTCGACTCCCCGACGACCGTCCCGGACGCCGGCCCACCCCCGCCGGACCTGCTGCCGGCGGTGCTCCGCCGCGTCCGGCGCGGCCGCCGGATCCGGTTCGCGGTGACGACGGCGTCGGCGGCGGTCGCGGTGGCGGCCTGCGTCGCACTGGGCGTGGTGGTGGCCTGGCCGGCTTCGGCTCCGCCCGCGGTGCCGCCGCCGGTCGCGATGACGGCGCTGGGCCAGTTCCCGGTCCGCGCGGACGCCCGCCTGGCGGCGTTCGACTGGGGGACGCAGGTCGACATGTCGTGCAGCTACACGGGCACCCGCAGCGGCGGCGACTACCTCCTCGTGGCGGTCTCCCGCTCCGGGACGGAGACGCAGCTGGCGACCTGGAAGGCGGTCCCGGACGACACGGCCCGCATCGTGATCGGCACGGCCGTGCGGCGACCCGACCTGGCGGCACTGGAGATCCGCTTGACGAGCGGCCTCCCCCTGCTCCGGCTGACGTTGTGAGACCGGTGGCTCATCCGGGCCGCAGGGGGTCCCGGATGAGCCACCCACCTCACCTCACCCCGAGTCGACCCCCCAATCACGCGAGTCGACCCTCCAATCACGCGAGTCGACCGCCCAATCACGCGAGCCGACCCTCCAGGTACGCCGGCCGACCGTCCGGGTATGCGATCCGACCGCCCAGGCACGCCGGCCGACCGTCTGGGTGCGCGAGCCGACCCTCTGGGTACGCCAACCGACCCTCTGGGTACGCCTACCGACCCTCCGGGTACGCGACGCCGGCCGCCCCGGCCCTTCCGCCTCGACGAGTGACCGGAGGCATGTCCCGGCCCGCGCCGCGCCCGTGACAGGATTGAGCCCATGTTGCGCTGGATCACCGCAGGTGAATCGCACGGACCCGCGCTGGCGGCCGTGCTCGAAGGCATGCCCGCCGGGGTTGCCGTCACCACCGCCGACGTCACCGAGCAGCTGGCCCGGCGGCGCCTCGGCTTCGGCCGCAGCCCGCGGATGGGCTTCGAGACCGACCACATCGAGTTCCTCGGCGGCGTCCGCCACGGCCTCACCCAGGGCGGCCCGGTCGCGGTGCAGATCGAGAACGCCGAGTGGCCCAAGTGGGAGCAGGTCATGGCGGCCGACCCGGTCGACCCGCAGGTCCTCGAAGGCCTCGCGCGCAACGAACCGCTCACCCGGCCCCGCCCCGGCCACGCGGACCTGCCCGGCATGCAGAAGTACGGCTTCGAGGAGGCCCGTCCCGTCCTGGAGCGCGCGAGCGCCCGGGAGACGGCGTCGCGGACCGCGCTCGGCACCGTCGCCCGCAACTTCCTGAAGCAGCTGCTGGACGTCGAGATCCTCAGCCACGTCGTCTCGATCGGCGGCGCGGACGCGCCCGAGGGCCCGCTGCCCGTCGCCGCCGACCTGGCCGCCATCGACGAGAGCCCGGTGCGCGCCTTCAGCCAGGAAGGCACCGACGCGATGGTCGCCGAGGTGGACGCCGTGCGGAAGGCCGGCGACACCGTCGGCGGCGTGATCGAGGTCCTCGCCTACGGCCTCCCGCCGGGCCTCGGCTCGCACGTGCACTGGGACCGCCGGCTCGACGCGCGGCTGGCCGGCGCCCTGATGGGTGTCCAGGCGATGAAAGGCGTCGAGGTCGGCGACGGCTTCACCACCGCACGCCGCTGGGGCAGCCAGGCGCACGACGAGATCGACCGCGGCTCCGGCCCGGTCGGCGTCACCCGCCGGTCCAACCGCGCGGGCGGCCTGGAAGGCGGCATCACCAACGGCGAGCCGCTGCGCGTCCGGGTGGCCATGAAGCCGATCTCGACCGTCCCCAAAGCACTGTCCACAGTAGACGTCAAGACCGGTGAGCCCGCGGTGGCGATCCACCAGCGGTCCGACGTCTGCGCGGTGCCCCGCGCCGGGGTCGTGCTGGAGTCGGTGGTGGCGCTCGTCCTCGCCGACGCCGCGCTCGAGAAGTTCGGCGGCGACTCGCTCGCCGAGAGCAAGCGCAACGCCGAGGCGTACCTCAAGGCCCTCGAGGAGCGGTGGTGAGTCCCCGCGCGGTGATCGTCGGGCCGCCCGGTTCGGGCAAGAGCACGGTCGGCCCGCTGCTGGCGGCCGCGCTCGGCGTCGCGTTCCGGGACAGTGACGACGACATCGTCGCGCGCGCCGGGCGCAGCGTCTCCGACATCTTCGCCGAAGACGGGGAACCGGCTTTCCGCGCGCTGGAAGAGGAAGCGGTCGCCACCGCGCTGGCGGAGCACGACGGCGTGCTCTCCCTCGGCGGCGGCGCGCCGCTCACCCCCGGTACCCGGGCCCGGCTGGCCCGGCACACCGTCGTGTTCCTCAGCGTCGGCCTCGCCGCCGGCGTGCAGCGCACCGGTCTTTCGAGTGCGCGGCCGCTGCTGGCCGGGGTGAACCCCCGCGCCACCTTCAAGAAACTGCTCGACGAGCGGGTGCCCGTCTACCGCGAGGTCGCCACCGTCGAGATCGTCACCGACGACCGGACGCCGTCCGAGATCGTCGCGCACCTCGTGGCGGAGCTCGCCGCGCCCGCCGAAGCCAAGGAGTGAGGAACCCCGTGTCTGATCCGGCGCTGTCCGATCCGGTGCGCATCCCGGTCGCCACCGCCCAGCCCTACGACGTCGTGGTCGGGCGCGGCCTGCTCGGCGACCTCACCGAGCACCTGGCCGATGCCTCGAAGATCGCGCTGATCCACCCGCCGACGCTGACCGCCACGGCCGAGGCCATCCGCGACGAGCTGAACGCGGCGGGCCTCGACGCCCACCGCGTCGAGATCCCGGACGCCGAGGACGGCAAGGCGCTGACCGTCGCGGGCTTCTGCTGGGAGGTGCTCGGCCGGATGGGGCTGGACCGCCGCGGCGCCGTGGTCGGCCTCGGCGGTGGTGCGGTCACCGACCTCGCCGGGTTCGTCGCGGGCACGTGGATGCGCGGGGTCCGGCTGGTCAACGTGCCGACGACGCTGCTCGGCATGGTCGACGCCTCGGTCGGCGGCAAGACCGGCATCAACACCGAGGCCGGCAAGAACCTCGTCGGGGTGTTCCACGAGCCGAGCGCGGTGTTTGTCGACCTCGCCACGCTGGAGACGCTTCCGCCGAACGAGCTCGTCGCCGGGATGGCCGAGGTCGTCAAGGCCGGCTTCATCGCCGACCCGCGGATCCTCGAGCTGATCGAGGCCGACCCGGCCGCGGCGCTCGACCCGGCCGGCGACGTCCTGGCCGAGCTGGTCCGCCGGTCGATCCGGGTCAAGGCCGACGTCGTGGCCGCCGACCTGCGCGAGTCCGACCTGCGCGAGATCCTCAACTACGGCCACACCCTCGGCCACGCCATCGAGCGCCGCGAGCGGTACCGGTGGCGCCACGGTGCCGCGGTCAGCGTCGGGCTGGTCTTCGCCGCCGAGCTGGCGCGGCTGGCCGGGCGGCTCGACGACGCCACGGCCGAGCGCCACGCGGCCGTGCTGAAGCTGCTCGGCCTGCCGACGACCTACGACGCCGACGCGTTGCCGCAGCTGCTGCAGACCATGAAGGGCGACAAGAAGTCGCGCTCCGGCGCGCTGCGGTTCGTCGTCCTCGACGCCCTCGGCAAGCCCGGGCGGCTCGAAGGCCCGGACCCGGCGCTGCTCGCGGCCGCCTACTCGGCGATCGCGGCGGAGCCGGCCGGCAGCGGCGGGAGCGTGCTGCTGTGAAGGCGTTCGTGTTCAACGGCCCCAACCTCGGCCGGCTCGGCAAGCGCGAGCCGTCGGTCTACGGCTCGACGACGCACGACGACCTCGCGGCGCTGTGCGTCAAGACCGGGGACGAGCTGGGGATCGAGGTCGAGGTCCGGCAGACCGACCACGAGGGCGAGCTGGTCGGCTGGCTGCACGAGGCCGCCGACGGCGGGCATCCGGTGGTGCTCAACGCCGGCGCGTGGACGCACTACTCGATCGCGGTCCGCGACGCCGCGGCGCAGCTGAGCGCGCCGCTGATCGAGCTGCACATCTCCAACGTGCACAAGCGGGAAGCGTTCCGGCACCACAGCGTGCTTTCGGACATCGCGACGGCCGTGATCGCGGGCCTCGGCGTGGACGGCTACCCGCTCGCCCTGCGCTGGCTCGCCACCCACGCGGGATGACCCTGCTGGCGACGCCGCGGCTGACGCTGCGGCCGCTGACCGAGGCCGACCGCGAAGCCGTCGTGAAGGTGTTCGCCGACCCGGAGATGAGCCGGTTCTTCGCGGTGGACTTCTCGGACCCGGCCACGGCGAACGCGATGGTGGATCGCCGGCTGGCCTACCGCGGCCCGGCCGGCCAGGGCCACTGGGTGATCGAGCGCGACGGCGCGGTGATCGGCGTCGCGCATCTGCGCCCGTCTGGGGAGCTGCCGGGCGAGGTGCCCGAGCTGGGCTACTACGTCGCGAGCGCGCACGCGGGGCAGGGCCTGGCCACCGAGGCCGCCCGCGCGCTGCTCGACCACGGCCTCGGCACGCTCGGGCTCCCGGCGGTGTGGGCGCTGGTCCACGAGCGGAACGCGGCGAGCCGGAAAGTGGCCGGGCGCCTGGGTTTCCTCGACGTCGGCAGCGGCGTCCACTACGGCGACCTGCACCGCGTGCTGGTGGCGCTGCCGGCCGTGCACGGGCGGCCGCACCACATCGAGCTGTGGGTGCCCGACCTCGCCGAAGCCGAGCGCAGCTGGGGCTGGCTGCTCGGCGAGCTGGGCTGGCGCGAGTTCCAGCGCTGGCCGGCGGGGGTCAGCTGGCGGCTCGGCGGAACGTACCTGGTGGCCGAGGCATCGCCGGCGCTGAGCGCGGCGGAGCACGAGCGCACCCGGCCGGGCTTGAACCACCTGGCCCTGCACGTGGCCACCCGGGCAAAGGTCGACGACCTGGCGGCCCGCGCGACGGCCCACGGCTGGCGGCCGCTGTTCGCGGACCGGTACCCGCACGCGGGCGGGCCTGCTCACTATGCCGCGTACCTGGAGAACGATGCCGGGTTCGAGGTCGAGCTGGTTGCGACGGACGGGCCACCGGCGGGCGTGTGATCGCGCTCGAAGGGTTGGCGGGTGGAGGGGGTTGCCCGCCGGGTGTGTGACCGCGCTCGAGGGGAGGCGGGTCAAGGGCCGCCCGCCGGGGGTGGCCGCGCTTGAGAGGGTTGGCGGCCGCGGGGCTTCCGCGGGCGTGTGGCCGCGCTCAAGGGGGTTAGCGGCCGAGGGGCTACCCGTGGGTGCGTGATCGCTTAGAGGTTGGCTGTCGGAGGGCCTCTCGCCGTCGCGTGACCGAGCTCCGTGAGGGGGCAGCCCGGCGGCCGGGGCGATCGTGGGCGAAGGCCCCGGCCGCCGGACCGTGCGGCGCCCGCCTCGGGACATAGCCCGACCAGCGTCCCCACGATCGGAGGACCGCCGGACAGGTGCACTACCGCTCGGACGGGTGGTGTCTCGCTACACTCCGATGTCGTGCACCCGTTTCGTCGTCGGGGTCGGCGACCCGCTCGTGCCCTGTTCGCCAGTGTCCTGGCGGGGCTGCTGCTCGCGGGCTGCACCGAGGGGTACGCCCAGCCGCAGGCGGCCGGGGAACAGCCGGCGATCGCGGGCGGGAAGGCCGCCTCGTCGCCGCGGCCCACCGACGTCGACCTTCCTTCGGGTGACCCCCGGCAGAGTGGTGGGGTCATCGCCGCCGGTGGGGCCGATGCCGTCTACAACTACGGACCGTCCGTGATGCTCGACCGGGGGCAGACCCGGATGTGGTGGTGCAGCCAGTACGGCGGTGCCGGGCCGGCCGGGGACGACATCCTCTACGCCCGGGCGCCGTCCTTCGACGGGCCGTTCACCGGACCGGACGGCGGGATCCCGGCCGCCGTGTTCTCCGGGGCGCCCGGGCAGTTCGACGGCATGCACACCTGCGATCCGTCCGTGCTGCGCGTCGGCTCGACCTACTACCTGTACTACACCGGCGCCGCCGGGGACCACGCGCTCGGCAACTCGATCGGGCTCGCGACCAGCCCCGACGGGATCCACTGGACCCGCGCGGCCGGCGGGCGGCCGATCCTCGGGCCGTCGCACGACGTGCACCGCGCGAACGTCTACGGCGCGGGCCAGCCGTCGGCGGTCTACCTCGACGGCTGGTTCTACCTGATGTTCACCGACACCACCGGCCGCGCCACGGGCGGCAACGGCGCCGGGCAGTTCCTGCTCCGCTCCCGCGACCCGGCGTTCGGGTCGGGTGTGCAGGCCTTGGACGTCGGCGGGTTCGTGCCGGTGGCCTCGACGTCGGCGCCGCGGGCCCGGTCGATCGTCGACGGGTTCAGCGCGGACCTGATGTGGGTGGGCGCGCTCGCCGCGTTCGTCGTCGCGCACGAGACCGACGGCGGGACGGCGCTGACGTTCTGGACCGCGGACTTCAGCGAGCACCCGTACCGGTCCGTGCTGGTGCCCGGGCCGTGGCAGGAAGGGCCGGGCCTGGTGCGGCGCGCGGACGGGCACGCGCCGCTGTCGTCGGCCGACCCGTGCGACCGGGTGCCGTTCGACCTGGTGCGCGCGACCTCGCTGGGCGGGGCCGCCGCCCCGACCGACCTGCGGCACTTCGGGATCGACCTGCTGGGCAGCCGGGCCTGCGAGAACCCCGGCCGGGTGGCCGCGACGTTCGACGGCGTGACGGCGCCTTCGCCGGAGCGGACGATGGACCTGGTCCGGGCGGGACAGCGGGTCCGCATCGACCGGCGCGGGGTCGCCGCGGCCCTGGCCGGCGAACTGCTGGAGAAGGCGCCGCCGGCGATGGCGGCCCTGCCGGTGGCGGCCCGGCTGCGCGCGGGGGCCGAGGCGGTCCAGGCGCCCGGCCGCGGATTCGCGCTGGTCCTCGACGACCACCGGCTGTGGCGGATCTCGGACCCGGTGGTCGCGGCGGCCAACGACTCGACGGCGCGCCCGGTGACCGACGCGCAGTGGGACGGCTATCGGGCGGGTCCGGCGCTGACCGGTTGACGCGGACCCGGTGGCCGCGGCCGGCTGTGGGCGGGGCGCTGCTCGGGTGTTGGGGGAGGCTGCCGGCTATCGGCGAGACGTCGCGCGCACGCGGATCCGGTGACCGCGGCCGGCCGTCGGCCAAGCGTCGCCTGGGTGTGGTGGAAGGCCGGCGGCTTGTCGGCGAGGCGCCGCCTTGGTGTGGCGGGAAGCCGCTGGCTATCGGCGAGGCGCCGCTCGGTGTGGGGGAGGCCGCCGGGTATCGGCGAAGCGCCGCCCTGGAGTGGCGAGAAGCCGCTGGCCGTCGGTGAAGCGCCGCCCGGGTGTGGCGGGAGGCCGCGGGCTATCCGCGCGGCTCCCGGCTGGGCGGCCGAACCCGCCGAGGCCGCGGAGAAGGCACTTCCCGCGCCTCCTCGCCCGACTCCGGCTCCGGCTCCGGCGACCGCCCGATCCGCCCGCCCACGAACAGCCCCAGCCCGGCCGGGATCAGCACCAGCAGCGCCGAGAACGCCGCCCCGCCCGTCAGGGCGCCGCCCAGCTCGGACACGCCCGTCTGGTCCACGAACACCGCTCGGCCGATCACGTACAGGATTCCCGCGACCGGTCCCGCGATCAGCGCGGAGATGAACCACACGCGCCCGCGGTCCGGCAGGCCGCGCCACGCGTCCAGCGCGCTCCACAGCGCCGCCGCCCCGACCAGGACCGCCAGCGCCAAGGACACCGGGAGCGTCTGGTCCGTCGGGTGGTACACGGCGTACTTGGCCAGCACCGTCAGGGCGACGCCGTGCAGCACCGCCATCACCAGTCCGCGAATCACCCAGGCGCTCATCCTGCGGAGTCTAGGCGGCCTACTGGCGAGTCGCTTCCCCCGGGAAGCGCGCGCACTAGGGTGGACGGGTGCCTGAAACCCATGGACGTCGCCGGGCGGCGCTGCGCGGGCTCCTGACCGGAGCCGGTGTCGACGCGCTGCTGGTCACCGATCTGCTGAACATCCGTTACCTGACCGGGTTCACCGGCTCGAACGCCGCCGTTCTGCTGCACGCCGGCGGCGACGGCGAGACGCTCTTCTGCACCGACGGCCGCTACACCACCCAGTCGGCCGCCGAGGTGCCCGATCTCGAGACCGTCGTCGACCGGGCCAGTGCCGCGGCCCTCGTGGCGCGGGCCGCCGGGGACACCAAGACCTACGGGCGGCTCGGGTTCGAGAGCCAGCACGTCAGCGTCGAGACCTACGAAGCGCTCCGGGAGCGGGTGCCCCTGAAACGGACGCCCGGCCTCGTCGAGCAGCTGCGCGAAGTCAAGGACGAAGCCGAGATCGAAGCGCTGCGCCAAGCGTGCGCCGCCGCCGACCGGGCGCTGGACGACCTGGTCGCCGCCGGAGGGCTGCGGCCGGGGCGGACCGAGCTGGAAATCGCCCGTGACCTGGAGAACCGGATGCTGGAGCACGGCTCTTCGGCCCCCAGTTTCGCCTCCATCGTCGCCGCCGGGGCGCACTCCGCCATCCCGCACCACCAGCCGACGCACGCCGAGCTCGAGCGCGGCGACTTCGTCAAGCTGGACTTCGGCGCCACCGTCGACGGCTACCACTCCGACATGACCCGTACCTTCGTCCTCGGCGAACCCGCGGACTGGCAGCGGGAGGTCTACGACCTCGTGCACGCCGCCCAGGCGGCCGGGGTCGCCGCCGTCGCGCCGGGCGCCGATGTGTCCCATGTGGACGCCGCGGCCCGGGACCTGATCAAGGACGCCGGGCACGGAGAGCGCTTCGCGCACGGCCTCGGGCACGGCGTCGGCCTGCAGATCCACGAGGCGCCCAGCTTCGCCGCGACGGGCGTCGGTACACTGGCCGCCGGTATGGCGGTCACCGTCGAGCCCGGCGTGTACCTGGCGGGGCGCGGTGGCGTGCGCATCGAGGACACGCTCGTCGTGCGGGCTGGGGAGCCCGAACTCCTCACCCTGAGCACCAAGAACCTCGTGGTCGTCTGACAGCGGCCTCGAACCCGAAGATTCGACACAGGAGACTGCAAGCTCGTGGCCACGACCAACGACCTGAAGAACGGGCTCGTCCTCAACCTCGAGGGCCAGCTGTGGACCGTCACCGCGTTCCAGCACGTCAAGCCGGGCAAGGGCGGTGCCTTCGTGCGCACGACGCTCAAGCACGTGCTGACCGGCAAGGTGGTCGACAAGACGTTCAACGCGGGCACGAAGGTCGAGACGGCCACGGTGGACCGCCGGAACATGACCTACCTGTACAAGGACGGCCAGGACTTCGTGTTCATGGACGGTGACACCTACGACCAGATCACCGTGCTGGCCTCGGTCGTCGGCGACAACGCCAACTACATGCTCGAGAACACCGAGGTCCAGGTCGCGGTGCACGAGAACGAGGCGCTCTACATCGAGCTCCCGACCTCGGTCGAGATCGTCATCCAGCACACCGACCCGGGCCTGCAGGGCGACCGCTCCACCGGCGGCACCAAGCCGGCGACGCTGGAGACCGGCGCGGAGATCCAGGTCCCGCTGTTCCTGTCCACCGGCGAGAAGATCAAGGTCGACACCCGCGACGGCCGTTACCTGGGCCGCGTCTCCAGCTGATGCCGACGTCGAAACCCCACCCGAACCGCGGCGGCGCGATCAGCCGCCGGCAGGCCCGCCGCCGCGCGGTGGAGATGCTGTACGAGGCCGTGCAGCGCGACACCGACGCGGTGACGCTGCTGGCCGACCGGGTCGGCGCGACCGAGGTCGACCCGATCGCGGACTACACGATCAGCCTGGTCGAAGGCGTGACCGGCCGGAAGGCCCAGATCGACGAGCTGCTGGCCGAGCACGCGCAGGGCTGGACCCTGGACCGGATGCCGAAGGTCGACCTCGCGGTGCTGCGGGTCGGGGTCTACGAGCTGCTCTGGGCCGAGGACGTGCCGGACCCGGTCGCGATCGACGAGGCCGTCGGCCTGGCGAAGGAACTGTCCACGGACGACTCGCCGCGGTTCGTCAACGGCGTCCTTGGCCGGATCGGCACGATCGCCGACCGCCTGCGCGCCGTTCTGTAACGCCCCCCGGTCAGGTGACCGCGGGGCAGGCTCGCCCCCGAACGAGCCCCCCGACGATTCAGTGAGCGTCTCCGGTGCCCCACCGGGGGACGCTCACTGCGTCGGCACCGCACACGAGGAGATCAGTCCTCCTTGGAAGGACGCGCCTCCGGCGGCAGCACGCCCCAGTCGATGAGCTGCTCGGTCAGCTCGCCCGGGGTCATGTCGTAGATGATCGCCAGGGACCGCAGGTCCTCGGTGCGGATCGAGAGCACCTTGCCGTTGTAGTCGCCGCGCTGGCTCTGGATCGTCGCCGCGTAGCGCGCCAGCGGGCCCACCTTCTCGGCCGGCAGCTGCTGCAGGCGCTCGAGGTTGATCACGATCTTCGTGGCGGGCTCGGCACCGGAGGGGACCCGGCCCTCGGGCAGCAGCTCGACCACCGGCACGCCGTAGAAGTCGGCCAGCTCGGCCAGCTTCTGGACGGTGACGGCGCGGTCGCCACGCTCGTACGAGCCGACGACGACGGCCTTCCAGCGCCCACCGGACTTCTGCTCGACCCCGTGCAGGGACAGGCCCTGCTGCTGGCGGATCCCGCGGAGCTTGGCCCCGAGCGCCTTGGCGTAATCGCCCATCTGGTCGTTCTCCGTTCTTCACCCCCTCCCGGTCGGGGTGACCGGGCCGGGGGACTCGCTGAGTCGAATACTCAGAGTAATGGTTACGCATTGTTGTCACCAGGTCAAGCAGAAGCTTGCCGCGAATCACGCCACACCACCCGGAAGACTGAGCAAAGTGCCTGCTACTGTCGGTGGGAAAGCCCCGACCAGCAGGGGAACAGACGTCCTTTAAGGACCCGTCCGGTGAGGCGGGGAAGGAGTCCGGTTTGTCGTCACGCCCGCGTGACGCGGCTGGTTCGGCCGGGGAGCGCGAGCTCCTGACGGCCGGCGATGTCGCGCGCACTATCGCCCGAATGGCCCATCAGGTCATCGAAAAGACCGCGAACGGTGCGGAGAGCACTACCCCGCCCGTGTTGCTCGGCATCCCGTCCCGGGGCACGCCGCTCGCGGTCCGCCTGGCCGACAAGATCGGCGAGTTCTCCGGGGTCCGCCCGCCCGCCGGCGCCCTGGACGTCACCCTCTACCGGGACGACCTCCGCCGCCGCCCGCCGCGCGCGCTCGAACAGACGCAGCTGCCCGCCGACGGCATCGACGACCGCGTGGTGATCCTGGTCGACGACGTCCTCTTCTCCGGCCGCACGATCCGGGCCGCGCTCGATGCCCTGCGTGATCATGGCCGCCCGCGCGCGGTCCAGCTGGCCGTGCTGGTCGACCGCGGTCACCGCGAGCTGCCGATCCGCGCCGACTACGTGGGCAAGAACGTCCCGACCGCCCGCACCGAGGGCGTGTCCGTCCTGCTGGCCGAGATCGACGGCCGGGACGCGGTCCTGCTGCGTCCCGCGGAAACCGGCCCGTCCGAAGCTGCTGGAGAGGACTCGTGAAGCACCTGCTCGCCACCGACGGCCTGGACCCGGCGCTGGCCACGGCCGTGCTCGACACCGCCGACGAGCTGAAGCACACGCTGCTCGGCCGCGAGGTCAAGAAGCTGCCGACGCTGCGCGGCCGCACGGTGATCACCCTGTTCTACGAGAACTCGACCCGCACCCGGGTGTCGTTCGAGATCGCCGGCAAGTGGATGAGCGCGGACGTGATCAACGTCTCCGCGTCCAGCTCCTCGGTCAACAAGGGGGAGTCCCTTCGCGACACGGCGCTGACGCTGGCCGCCGCGGGCGCCGACTGCGTGATCGTCCGGCACCCGGCCAGCGGCGCCGCCCAGCGCCTCTCGGAGTGGCTGGCCGAGCCCGGCACCTCGGTGGTCAACGCCGGCGACGGCACCCACGAGCACCCGACGCAGGCGCTGCTCGACGCGGCGACCCTGCGCGAGCGCCTGGGTTCGCTCAAGGACCGCCGGATCGCGATCGTCGGCGACGTCCTGCACAGCCGGGTCGCCCGCTCGAACATCCACCTGCTCTCGGCCCTGGGCGCCGAAGTCGTGCTCGTCGCGCCGCCGACGTTGCTGCCTTACGGTGTCGAAAGCCTTCCGGTGACCGTTTCGCACGACCTGGACGCCGAGCTGCCCGCGGTCGACGCCGTCATGATGCTGCGCGTCCAGGCGGAGCGGATGCACGGCGGGTTCTTCCCGAGCGCGCGTGAGTACTCGATCGCGTACGGCCTGTCGGAACGGCGGCAGAAGCTGCTGCCGGACCACGCGGTCGTCCTGCACCCCGGCCCGATGCTGCGCGGGATGGAGATCGCGAGCGCGGTCGCCGACTCCCCGGCCTCGGCCATCACCGAACAGGTCCGCAACGGCGTCCACGTGCGCATGGCGGTCCTCTACCACCTCCTGGCCAGTGAAGGAGCCGCCGCGTGAGCACCGTGATCCAGGGCGCCCGCCCGTACGGCGAGGGTGACCCGGTCGACGTCCTGATCGAGGACGGCGTGATCACCGCGATCGGCGCGATCGAGGTCCCGGAAGACGCCGACGTCATCGACGCCGCCGGGCAGGTGCTCCTCCCCGGCTTCGTCGACCTGCACACCCACCTGCGCGAACCCGGCCGCGAGGACACCGAGACGATCGAAACCGGCTCGGCCGCGGCGGCGCTCGGCGGGTACACCGCGGTGTTCGCCATGGCCAACACCGACCCGGTCGCCGACAACGCGGTGATCGTCGACCACGTCTGGCGGCGTGGCCGGGAGGTCGGCCTGGTCGACGTCCACCCGGTCGGCGCGGTCACCGTCGGGCTCAAGGGCGAGAAGCTCGCCGAGCTGGGCACGATGGCCACCTCGCAGGCGCGGGTGAAGGTGTTCTCCGACGACGGCCTCTGCGTCGCCGACCCGCTGCTGATGCGCCGCGCGCTGGAGTACTCGACCGCGCTCGACGTCGTCATCGCGCAGCACGCCGAGGAGCCGCGGCTGACCGTCGGCGCCCAGGCCCACGAGGGCGAGCGCGCGGCGAGGCTCGGCTACACCGGCTGGCCCGCCGCCGCCGAAGAGTCCATCGTGGCCCGCGACTGCCTGCTGGCCCTGCACGCGAACGCGCGGCTGCACGTCTGCCATGTCTCCACTTCGGGCACCGCGGACGTGCTGCGCTGGGCGAAGGACCGCGGCACCAAGGTGTCGGCCGAGGTCACGCCCCACCACCTGCTGCTCACCGACGAGCGCCTGGCCACCTACGACCCGGTGAACAAGGTGAACCCGCCGCTGCGCACCGAGTCCGACGCGGAGAAGCTGCGGACCGCGCTGGCCGACGGGACCATCGACTGCGTCGCCACCGACCACGCGCCGCACGCGGTGCAGGACAAGGACACCGAGTGGACCGCGGCCCGGCCGGGCATGCTCGGGCTGCAGACGGCGCTGTCCATCGTGGCCGAGACGATGGTGCGCACCGGCCTGCTCGACTGGCGCGGCGTCGCCCGCGTGATGAGCGAGCGGCCCGCCGAGATCGGCAACCTGGCCGACCAGGGCCGCCCGATCGCCGCCGGCGAGCCGGCGAACCTGACGCTGGTCGACCCGGACGCCGAGTGGACGGTCCGGGGTGCCGAGCTGGCCAGCCTCGCGGCCAACACCCCGTACGAGGGAATGCGGCTGCCCGGCGTGGTGACCGCGACGCTGCTGCGCGGGCGGATCACCGCGCGGGACGGGAAGATCTGCTGATGGAGCGCTTCTGGCTCGTGCTGGCGATCTTCGCCTTCGTCCTGCTCTGCCTGTGGGGCATGTACCTGGGCTGGCGCCGCAAGTCCCGCTCGCAGAGCGCCCGGGTGCCGCCGTTCCCCGCGATCCCCGAAGACGCCGGCGACGCGCTGCTGGAGTCCACCGGCGTCTACCTGGCCACCACCACCGCCGGGAACTGGCAGGACCGGATCGTCACCCGCGGCGCGGGACTGCGCACCGGCGCGGTCTGGCGGCTGCACGACGGCGGTGTCGCCGTCGAGCGCGGGGGAGCGCCCGACTTCTGGATCCCGCGGGACGCCGTCACCGGCATCCGGCGCGACACGAAGATCGCCGGGAAGGTGATGGGCACCGACGCGCTGCTCGTCATCACCTGGCGGCTCGGCGGCGCCGACCTCGACACCGGCTTCCGCGGCGACGACCTCGACGACTATCCACAGTGGATCGAACAGCTCAAGATCAAGGGAGGTGCCCAGTGAACGCGCGCGCTCAGGCCGCACTGGTACTCGAAGACGGCCGGGTGTTCCGCGGCGCTGCCTACGGCGCGCAGGGGCGAACCCTCGGCGAGGCGGTGTTCTGCACCGGCATGACCGGCTACCAGGAAACGCTGACCGACCCGTCCTACCACGGGCAGATCGTGGTGCAGACCGCGCCGCAGATCGGCAACACCGGCTGGAACGACGAGGACGACGAGTCCTCGAAGATCTGGGTGAACGGGTACGTGGTGCGCGACCCCGCCCGGACGCCGTCCAACTGGCGCTCTCGCCGGACGCTGGACGAGGAACTGGTGCGCCAGGGGGTCGTCGGCATCGCCGAGGTCGACACCCGCTCGCTGACCCGCCACCTGCGCGAGCTCGGCGCGATGCGCGCCGGGGTCTTCTCCGGTGACGCGCTGGGCACCGTCGACGACATGGTCGCTTCGGTGCTGGCGAGCCCGAAGATGGAAGGCGCCGACCTGGCGGGCCAGGTTTCGACGCCCAAGCCGTACGTCGTCTCGCCCGACGGCGAGCCACGCTTCCGGGTGGTCGCGCTGGACCTGGGCATCAAGTCCAACACCCCGCGGCAGATGGTCAAGCGCGGCATCGAGGTGCACGTGCTGCCCTCGACGTCGACGCTGGACGACCTGCTGGCGATCGAGCCGCACGGCGTGTTCCTCTCCAACGGCCCGGGCGACCCGGCCACGACCACGCACGCGACCGAGCTCACCAAGCAGGTGCTGGGCCGCGAAATCCCGCTGTTCGGCATCTGCTTCGGCAACCAGGTCCTCGGCCGCGCGCTGGGCCTGGGGACGTACAAGATGCGCTACGGCCACCGCGGCATCAACATCCCGGTGATCGACGTGGCGACCCGGTCGGTGGCGATCACGGCGCAGAACCACGGCTTCGCCCTCGAGGGTGAGCCGGGCCAGCGGTTCGAGTCCCCGTTCGGGGCGGCGCAGATCAGCCACTACTGCCCCAACGACGACACGGTCGAGGGCGTCCGGGCGCTGGACGTCCCGGCGTTCTCGGTGCAGTACCACCCCGAAGCCGCGGCCGGCCCGCACGACGCGGCCCCCCTGTTCGACGATTTCGTTTCGCTCATGGAGAAGAAGGCCTGATGCCGAAGAGGACGGACATCCAGCACGTGCTGGTGATCGGCTCCGGGCCGATCGTGATCGGGCAGGCCGCGGAGTTCGACTACTCCGGTACCCAGGCCTGCCGGGTGCTGCGCAGCGAAGGCCTGCGCGTGTCCCTGGTGAACTCGAACCCGGCCACCATCATGACCGACCCCGAGTTCGCCGACGCCACCTACATCGAGCCGGTGACGCCGGACTTCGTCGAGAAGGTCATCGCGTGTGAAAGTCAACGGGGTACGCCCGTCGATGCTCTTCTGGCCACCCTCGGCGGGCAGACCGCGCTCAACTGCGCGGTCGCCCTGCACGAGCGCGGGGTGCTCGACAAGTACGGCGTCGAGCTGATCGGTGCCGACATCGACGCCATCCAGCGCGGTGAAGACCGGCAGAAGTTCAAGGACATCGTGCGCACCATCGGTGCCGACGTTCCGCGCTCCCGCGTCTGCCACGACATGGACGAGGTCCGCGACACCGTCAAGGAGCTCGGGCTGCCGGTGGTCATCCGGCCGTCGTTCACCATGGGCGGGCTCGGCTCCGGCATGGCGCACACGCCCGAGGACCTCGAACGGCTCGCCTCCACCGGGCTCACCGAATCCCCGGTCACCGAGGTGCTCATCGAGGAGAGCGTGCTCGGCTGGAAGGAGTACGAGCTCGAGCTGATGCGCGACAAGCACGACAACGTCGTGGTCGTCTGCTCGATCGAGAACATCGACGCGATGGGCGTGCACACCGGCGACTCGGTCACCGTCGCGCCGACGATGACCCTCACCGACCGCGAGTACCAGGTGATGCGGGACGTCGGCATCGCCGTGCTGCGCGAGGTCGGCGTCGACACCGGTGGCTGCAACATCCAGTTCGCGATCAACCCGCGTGACGGCCGGATGGTCGTCATCGAGATGAACCCGCGCGTGTCGCGGTCTTCCGCGCTGGCGTCGAAGGCCACCGGCTTCCCGATCGCCAAGATCGCCGCGAAGCTCGCCATCGGCTACACGCTCGACGAGATCCAGAACGACATCACCGGCGAGACGCCGGCCGCGTTCGAGCCCACTTTGGACTACGTCGTCGTGAAGATGCCGCGGTTCGCCTTCGAAAAGTTCCCGGGCGCGGACCCGACGCTGACCACGACGATGAAGAGCGTCGGCGAAGCGATGTCGTTCGGCCGCAGCTTCCCCGAGGCGCTCGGCAAGGTGATGCGGTCGATCGAGACCAAGGCGACCGGCTTCTGGACGCTGCCCGACCCCGCCGGCGCCACGCTGGAGTCCACTTTGGACGAGCTGCGCACGCCGCACGAGGGCCGGCTGTACGAAGTGGAGCGGGCGCTGCGGCTCGGCGCCTCCGTCGAGCAGGTCCACGAAGCGAGTGGCATCGACCCGTGGTTCATCGACCAGATCGCCTACATCGGCGAGGTCGGCGCCGAGGTCCGTGACGCGCCGGTGCTCGACGGCGAGCTGCTGCGCCGCGCCAAGCGCACCGGGCTGTCGGACCGCCAGATCGCCGCGCTGCGGCCGGAACTGGCCGGCGAGGACGGCGTCCGCACCCTCCGCCACCGCCTCGGCGTGCGGCCGGTGTTCAAGACCGTCGACACCTGCGCGGCCGAGTTCGCCGCCAAGACGCCGTACCACTACTCGGCTTACGAGTCCGACCCCGAGGCCCAGTCCGAAGTGGCCGTCCAGTCGGACAAGCCGAAGGTGCTCATCCTCGGCAGCGGCCCCAACCGGATCGGGCAGGGCATCGAGTTCGACTACTCCTGCGTGCACGCGGCGATCGCGTTGCGGGAGGCCGGGTTCGAGGCCGTGATGGTCAACTGCAACCCGGAAACCGTGTCCACCGACTACGACACGTCCGACCGGCTGTACTTCGAGCCGCTGTCCTTCGAGGACGTGCTCGAGGTCGTGCACGCCGAGCAGGCGTCCGGCACGGTCGCCGGCGTCATCGTCCAGCTCGGCGGCCAGACCCCGCTGGGCCTGGCGAAGCGGCTCGCCGACGCCGGGGTGCCGGTGGTCGGCACGCCGCCGGAGGCGATCCACCTGGCCGAGGACCGCGGCGCGTTCGGCGAGGTGCTCACCGAGGCCGGGCTGCCCGCGCCGCGCTACGGCACGGCGACGTCGTTCGAGGGCGCCAAGCGGATCGCCGACGAGATCGGCTACCCGGTGCTGGTGCGGCCGTCGTACGTGCTCGGCGGGCGCGGCATGGAGATCGTCTACGACGAGGAGACCCTCGCCGGCTACATCAGCCGCGCCACCGAGATCAACCCCGAGCACCCGGTGCTCGTGGACCGGTTCCTCGACGACGCCATCGAAATCGACGTCGACGCGCTGTTCGACGGCGAGGAGCTCTACCTCGGCGGCGTCATGGAGCACATCGAGGAAGCCGGCATCCACTCCGGTGACTCCTCGTGCGCGCTGCCGCCGATCACGCTCGGGCACACCGACCTGGAGGCCGTCCGGCGCTCCACCGAGGCCATCGCCCGCGGCGTGGGCGTGCGCGGGCTCCTGAACGTCCAGTACGCGCTCAAGGACGACGTCCTGTACGTCCTGGAGGCCAACCCGCGCGCGTCGCGGACGGTGCCGTTCGTGTCCAAGGCGACGGCCGTGCCGCTGGCCAAGGCCGCCGCGCTGATCATGACCGGCTCGACGATCAAGGACCTGCGCGAGAGCGGCGTCCTGCCGGCCGAGGGCGACGGCGGGCGGATGCCGGCCGACTCGCCGGTCGCGGTGAAGGAGGCCGTGCTGCCCTTCCACCGCTTCCGCACCCCCGAAGGCCACGGCGTCGACTCGCTGCTGGGCCCGGAGATGAAGTCCACCGGCGAGGTGATGGGCGTCGACGTCTCCTTCGGCAAGGCGTTCGCCAAGTCGCAGAGCGGCGCGTACGGCTCGCTGCCGACGTCCGGCCGGGTGTTCGTCTCGGTGGCCAACCGCGACAAGCGCTCGCTGGTGTTCCCGGTGAAGCGGCTGGCGGACCTCGGGTTCGAGATCCTCGCCACCTCCGGCACCGCGGAAGTGCTGCGGCGCAACGGGATCCCGTGCACGGTGGTGCGCAAGCACTACGAGGGTTCGACCGAAGCCGAGCCGAACATCGTGGACGTCATCCTGAACGGCGATGTCGACATGGTGATCAACACTCCCTACGGGAACAGTGGTCCGCGCGTCGACGGCTACGAAATCCGCACCGCCGCGGTGTCGCGGGACATCCCGTGCGTGACGACCGTGCAGGGCGCCGCGGCGGCCGTGCACGGCATCGAAGCGCTGATCCGGGGCGACATCGGGGTCAAGTCCCTGCAGGAGCTGCAGGCGGCGCTGAAGGCGAAGTCGTGACGGCGGCTTCGGCGGGGGAGCGGTTCGGGGCGCGGCTGGCCAAGGCCGTCGCGGCCCGCGGCCCGCTGTGCGCCGGGATCGACCCCCACCCGGGCCTGATCGAGGCCTGGGGGCTCCCGGTGGACGTCTCGGGCCTGGAACGGTTCGCGCTGTCCGCGACGGAGGTCCTGGCGGCGCACGCGGCGATCGTGAAGCCGCAGTCGGCGTTCTTCGAAAGTTTCGGGGCGGCCGGTGTCCGGGTGCTGGAACGGGTGGTCGAGACCGCCCGCGAAGCCGGCGCGCTGGTGCTGCTGGACGTCAAGCGCGGCGACATCGGCTCCACGATGGGCGCCTACACCGCCGCGTACGTCGCCGAGGGTGCGGTGATCGCCGCCGACGCGATCACCGTTTCGCCGTACCTCGGCTTCGGCTCTTTGGCCCAATGCGCCGAAACGGCGGTCTCGGCGGGGCGCGGCCTCTTCGTGCTCGCGCGGACTTCGAACCCCGAAGCGGGCGAAGTGCAGAACGCGAAGCTGCCCGACGGGCGCACGGTCGCGCAGGCGATCGTCGACTCGGCCGCGGCACTCAACGCAGGCGCGGAACCGCTCGGCGATGTGGGTGTCGTCGTCGGGGCCACCGTTCCGCCGGGAGAGCTCGATCTTTCGCGGTTGACCGGTCCGGTGCTGGCGCCCGGTTTCGGGGCCCAGGGAGCCACTGTGGCCGATTTGCGGGCCCTGTTCGGTGCGTCCCTGCCGGGCGTGCTGCCCGCGTCGTCCCGGGACATCCTGAAGCACGGTCCGGAGCAAGCGGCTTTGCGCCAAGCGGTCGAACGGGTCGCCGAAGTGCTGGCCGACCCGCAGGAAAACGACCAATAGCAGGGGCCGGAACGGGCCCCCACCAGGCACCCCCGCATTGTGGCCGGTGCTCACGGGTGGGTACCGTCGCGTCACCCACCCAGTTTTGAGAACTACCGGAGGAAAACGTGGCACTTCCCCAGCTGACAGAGGAACAGCGCGCTGCGGCGCTGGAGAAGGCCGCCGCCGCTCGCAAGATCCGTGCTGAGCTGAAGGAGCGGCTGAAGCGGGGCGGTACCACTCTGGTCGACGTGCTGAAGCAGGCCGAGGAGAACGAAGTCCTCGGCAAGATGAAGGTTTCGGCTCTGCTCGAGGCCCTCCCGGGCGTCGGCAAGGTCCGCGCGCAGCAGACCATGGAACGACTGGAGATCGCCCCCAGCCGTCGCCTTCGTGGCCTCGGCGACCGGCAGCGCAAGGCGCTGCTGGCCGAGTTCAGCGGCGAGTGAACGGCGCCGGTCGTGACTACCCGGTGAGCCGGGGCGCCGACCGAGGCAGTGAGCCGGTGGCGGGGGAGTTCTCCCGCCACCGGCTCACCGTCGTATCGGGGCCTTCGGGAGTCGGGAAGTCGAGCGTGGTGGGCGAGCTGCGGAAGCTGGAGCCCGACGTCTGGTTCAGCGTCTCGGTCACCACCCGCCACCCGCGTCCCGGCGAAGTCGACGGGGCGCACTACCACTTCGTCGACCGCGCGGAGTTCGACGCGATGGTCGCCGACGGACGGCTGCTGGAATGGGCCGAGTTCGCCGGCAACCGCTACGGCACTCCGCGCGAGCCGGTCGAGAAGGCACTCGCCGAGGGCCGCCCGGCCGTCCTGGAGATCGAACTGCAGGGCGCCCGCCAGGTCCGCGCGGCGATGCCGGAGGCCCGGCTGGTGATGCTGATGCCGCCGTCGTGGGAGGAACTGGTCGGCAGGCTCACCGGGCGCGGCACCGAAAACGAGGCCGCCGTACAGGCCCGGCTGGCCGAAGCGGAGCGCGAGCTGGCGGCGGCGGGGGAGTTCGACCACCGCCTCGTCAACGCCGACGTGCGGGAGGCCGCCGAGCACTTGCTAAACTTGATTACAGCTGATCAGTTTTCCGACGAAGCGGAGCACCACGAGTGACCACCCAGGTAGCCCTGACCGAAGAGCTCGAGGGCATCACCAACCCCCCGATCGACGACCTGCTCGAGAAGGTCAGCTCCAAGTACGCGCTGGTGATCTACTCGGCGAAGCGCGCCCGCCAGATCAACGACTACTACGCCCAGCTGGGCGAGGGTCTGCTCGAGTACGTCGGCCCGCTCGTCGAGCCGGGCCCGCGCGAGAAGCCGCTCTCGATCGCGCTGCGCGAGATCCACGGCGGCCTGCTCGAGCACACCGAGGGTGAGTAAGCCCCGCGTCGTCCTGGGCGTGGGCGGCGGCATCGCCGCCTACAAGGCCTGTGAGGTGCTGCGCGGGCTGACCGAATCCGGTCACGACGTCCGCGTGGTCCCCACCGAAGCCGCGCTGAACTTCGTCGGCGCGGCGACCTTCGAAGCCCTCTCCGGGCACCCGGTGCACACGGGCGTGTTCACCGAGGTCCCCGAGGTCCAGCACGTCCGCGTCGGCAAGGAAGCCGACCTGGTCCTGGTCGTCCCGGCCACGGCGAACCTGCTCGCCAAGGCCGCCCACGGCCTCGCCGACGACCTGCTGACCAACACCCTGCTCACCGCCCGGTGCCCGGTCGCCTTCTTCCCGGCGATGCACACGGAGATGTGGGAGCACCCCGCGACCCGCGACAACGTCGCCCTGCTGCGCTCGCGCGGCGTGGTCGTGACCGAGCCCGACTCCGGCCGGCTGACCGGTGTCGACACCGGCAAGGGCCGCCTGGCGAACCCGGCCGAGATCGTCGACCTGGCGCGGCTGCTGCTGGCCCGCCCGGACGCCCTCCCGCGCGACCTCGAAGGCGTCCGCGTGGTGGTTTCGGCGGGCGGTACCCGCGAGCCCCTCGACCCGGTGCGCTACCTGGGCAACCGCTCGTCCGGCAAGCAGGGCTACGCGCTGGCCCGCGTCGCCGCCCAGCGCGGCGCCGACGTCACCCTGGTCACCGCGCACACCGTCGCGCTGCCGGACCCGGCGGGCGCGGCCGTGGAGCACGTCTCGACGGCCGAGGAGCTGCGGCAGGCCGTGCACGCCGCGTCCCAGTCCGCGGACGTCGTCGTGATGGCCGCCGCCGTCGCCGACTTCCGGCCGGCGAACCGGGCCGACCACAAGATCAAGAAGTCCGACGACCAACCGGATCCGGTCATCACCCTGGACCGCAACGCCGACATCCTCGCCGAATTGGTGCGAAACCGGCGTCCCGGGCAGGTCGTCGTGGGGTTCGCCGCGGAAACCGGCGACGCGCAGGGTGGCGTGCTCGACCACGCCCGCGCGAAGCTCAAGCGCAAGGGCGCGGATCTGCTGGTGGTCAACGCCGTCGGCGACGGGAAAGCGTTCGGCACCGAGGACAATTCGGGCTGGCTGCTCGGGTCCGACGGCACGGAAATCCCTATACCTCTCGGTGCGAAGGCTGAACTGGCGTCCACGTTGTGGGACGCTGTTGTGAGCTTCATGAAGCGTTGACCGTCCCCCGAGCGATAGTCAGTACGCTTGCATAGCTAAGGGGTGCCTAACTTTCGAGGCATCCGACGACTAGGTGAGGAAGTGACGGCCACCGTGACCGCGTCCAGCAGCAGATTGTTCACCTCGGAGTCGGTGACCGAAGGGCACCCCGACAAGATCTGCGACGCCATCAGCGACTCGATCCTCGACGGCTTGCTGTCGAAGGACCCGCGCAGCCGCGTCGCCGTCGAAACCCTGATCACCACCGGCCAGGTGCACGTGGCCGGCGAGGTGACCACCGAGGCGTACGCCGACATCCCGACGATCGTCCGCGACGTCATCCTCAAGATCGGCTACGACTCCTCCGCCAAGGGCTTCGACGGCAACTCCTGCGGCGTCAACGTCGCGATCGGCTCGCAGTCGCCCGACATCGCCCAGGGTGTCGACACCGCGTACGAGTCGCGCGTCGAATCCGACGAAGACGAGATCAACCGCCAGGGCGCCGGCGACCAGGGCCTGATGTTCGGCTACGCCTGCTCGGACACCCCCGAGCTGATGCCGCTGCCGATCGCGCTGGCCCACCGCCTCTCGAAGCGCCTGACCGCGGTCCGCAAGGACGGCGTGCTGCCGTACCTGCGCCCGGACGGCAAGACCCAGGTCACCATCGAGTACGCCGGCGACCAGCCGGTGCGCCTCGACACCGTCGTCGTGTCCTCGCAGCACGCCGACGGCATCGACCTGGAGAAGATGCTCAGCGTCGACGTCAAGGAGCACGTCGTCGGCCCCGAGCTCGAGAACCTGGGCATCGACACCTCGAACGCGCGCCTGCTGGTCAACCCGACCGGCCGGTTCGTCATCGGCGGCCCGATGGGCGACGCCGGCCTGACCGGCCGCAAGATCATCGTCGACACCTACGGCGGCATGGCCCGTCACGGCGGCGGCGCGTTCTCCGGCAAGGACCCGTCCAAGGTCGACCGTTCCGCCGCGTACGCGATGCGCTGGGTGGCCAAGAACGTCGTCGCCGCGGGCCTGGCCTCCCGCACCGAGGTCCAGGTCGCCTACGCGATCGGCAAGGCGGCCCCGGTCGGCCTGTTCGTCGAGACGTTCGGCACCGAGACGGTCGACCCGTCGAAGATTCAGCAGGCCATCACCGAGGTCTTCGACCTCCGGCCGGCGGCGATCATCCGCGACCTCGACCTGCTGCGCCCGATCTACGCCCCGACGGCGGCGTACGGCCACTTCGGCCGGCCCGAGCTGGACCTCCCCTGGGAGAGCACGGCCCGCGCCGAGGCCCTCAAGGCGGCCGCGGGAGCCTGACGCACGATCCGGTGAAGGCCACCCCGCGGTTCTCCCGGGGTGGCCTTCCTCGTGTCCGGGTTGTCGGAGGGGTCTGGTAGAGATCACGGCGTGAGCAGTTCCGAGCCCGAAGCTCTCTGGGACCTCCCGGAGAAGCCGCCCGCCGCCAAGGCGGCGCCCTCGCGTGCCCGGAAGAAGGCGCCGAAGCCGGGGGAGAAGGCGAAGGGCGCTCAGTCGCGCGCACCCGAGCTGCCGGTCGCGCGGATCGTCGTCGACATCCCCCTGGCGCACCTGGACCGCACCTTCGACTACCTCGTGCCGGAGAAGCTGCACGACACCGCCGTGCCGGGCTGCCGCGTCCGCGTCCGGTTCGCCGGGCAGCTCGTCGACGGCTACCTGATCGAACGCGGCGAGACCAGCGACTACGGCAGCAAGCTGGCGTTCCTCGACCGCGTGACGTCGGCCGAGCCGGTGCTGCCGCCGTCGCTGCACGCGGTGTGCCGGGCGGTCGCCGACCGCTACGGCGGCACGCTGTCCGACGTCCTGCGGCTCGCCATCCCGCCCCGGCACGCCAAGGCCGAAGGCGAGCCGCCGGTCCCGCCGGCGGGACCACCGGAAGCGCCGGACGCGACGGCCTGGGCGCGTTACCAGCGTGGCCCGGCGTTCGTGGAGGCACTGGCCGAGGGCAAGCCCGCGAACGCCGTCTGGCAGGCCCTGCCGGGCGAGGACTGGCCCCGCCGGCTCGCCGAGGCCGCCGGCACGGTGGCCGGGGCGGGGCGGGGCGCGGTGCTGGTGGTGCCGGACCACCGCGACCTGACCCGGGTGCACGCGGCCTGCGCGGCGGTCGTGGGCGAGGACGCCGTCGTGGCGCTGATCGCCGGGCTCGGGCCCGCCGAGCGGTACCGCCGCTGGCTGGCCGTGCTGCGCGGCGCGGTGCGGGTGGTCGTCGGGACGCGGGCGGCGATGTTCGCCCCGGTCCGCGACCCCGGTCTGTTCGCCGTCTGGGACGACGGCGACGACCTGCACCTCGACCAGCACGCGCCGTACCCGCACGTCCGCGACGTCCTGATGGACCGCGCCCACGCGGCGAAGGCGTCGCTGCTGGTCGGCGGCTTCGCCCGGACGGCCGAGGCCCAGCTGCTCGTCGAGTCCGGCTGGGCCGCACCGGTCCTGGCGGACCGCGTGACGCTGCGCGCGGCGGCCCCGCGCGTCACCCCGGTCGGCGAGGACTTCGACGTCGCCCGGGACGAGGCCGCCCGGGTGGCGCGCCTGCCGGCGGTGGCCTTCGAGGCGGCGCGCCAGGCGTTCGCGGCGGACCTCCCGGCCCTGATCCAGGTGCCGCGGCGCGGGTACGTGCCCGGCCTGGCCTGCGGAAACTGCCGCACGCCCGCGCACTGCCGCCGGTGCGCGGGGCCGCTGGCCCTGCCCGGCGGATCGCTCGACGGGCAGCCGAAACCGCCGGCCTGCCGCTGGTGCGGCGTCCCCGAAACGGCGTTCCGCTGCACGGCGTGCGGCTCGGTCCGGCTGCGCGCGGTGATCGTCGGCGCGAAGCGGACGGCGGAGGAGCTCGGCCGCGCGTTCCCGGGCATCCCGGTCCGCACGTCCGGGGCGGCGGAGGTGCTGGACTCGGTGCCGGGCAAACCGGCGCTGGTGGTGTGCACGCCGGGCGCGGAACCGGTGGCCGACGGCGGCTACGGCGCGGCCCTGCTGCTGGACGGCTGGGCGCTGCTGGGCCGCCAGGACCTGCGGGCGGGCGAGGAGACCCTGCGCCGCTGGATGGCGGCGGCGGCCCTGGTCCGCCCGGCCGCGGCGGGCGGCCGCGTGATCGTCGGCGCGGAGGCGGGGCTGGCGGTGGTCCAGGCCCTGGTCCGCTGGGACCCGGCCTGGCACGCGGCCCAAGAGCTGGGGGAGCGGCGCGAGCTGGGCTTCCCGCCGGCGATGCGGATGGCGAGCGTGGAGGGCAGCCCGGACGCGGTGGCGGCCCTGCTGGAGGACCTGCCGCTGCCGTCGTCCGGGGAGGTCCTGGGCCCGGTCCCGATCGGCGAGCTGGACGAGGAGGGCAACGCGGACCGGGAGCGGGCGCTGGTGCGCGTGTCCCGCGCGGAGGGCAAGGCCCTGGCGGCCTCGATCCACGCGGCGGCGGCCCGCCGGGACGCCCGGAAGGCCACCGAACCGATCCGCATCCAGGTGGATCCGCTCGACCTGATCTGATTTTCCGGATTTCCGCCGCGATGGCGGTATTTTGGGGCCATGACGAAGGTCCGGCCGGTACCTTTCCCGGAGCGGAACGGCACCGAGCCGTTCAACGCTTCCGGGGTGGCGCAGGTGGATTTCCGGCGGTTCGTCTTCATCGACAACAAAGACCCCACCGCCTTGTTCGAAATGACGTTCGATCCCGGCATCTTGGCGGTCGAACGCATTCACCGCCGCCCGTTGGCCGGCGTCGGCAAGGGAATGCTGCGCGATCCCGAAGGCCTTACCCGGGTCGACGTGAACGGCGAAATCTTCCTCGTCGTTTCGTCGTCTCTGTGCGTCGGGGACGGAAACCGGCGCTGCGACGGCCTCGTGCGCGTCCGCTACTCGCCCCACGGTGAGCTGCCCGCGGAACCGATGACCGGGTTCCGGGACTGGCTGCTCGCCCGCGAACCCGCGCTCGCCGCGGCCGGGCGGCGGGAGCCGGACGCGGGCGGGCTCAACGTGGAAGGCCTGACCTGGGACCGGAAGGCGGGCGCGCTGCTGTTCGGCCTGCGGGGACCGGCGAGCCCGGGCCGCGTCACGCTGGTCCGGGTGCCCGCCGACGTCGGCGGCGCCCGGTGGACGACCGCGTCACTGGGCCGGCCCGAACTGATCCACGTGCGGCTGCCCCGGCCGGAGGGGACGCAAGGGATCCGGGACATTTCCGGGGACGCGGCCACCGGCGATTTCCTGCTGCTGCTCGGGCGTTCGACCAGCCACGGCGACGCGCCCTTCCGGCTCGCCGCGTGGCACCGCGCCGACGACCACGCCGGGCTGCTCGACGTCACCTTCCACCGGACCGCGAAGCCGGAGGGCGTCACGACGTTTCCGGTCTACGGCGGGCGGCGGATCTTGATCGTCGATGACGCCGGCGGCTACGCGGTTCTCTGATTTCAGGAAAAGTACAGCTTCGACGGCGTGGGGTCCTGGTGGACCCGCGGTTTCCCGGCCGCCGTCGGATCCGTGCCGAAAGCCGCGCCCAGCCCGGTCCGGACGCTCGTCATCGTGAAATAGCCGCTGAACGTGAATTCGTCGCCGACCGGGTCGATCGCGGTCACCGAAAACTCGTCGGCGTGGGCGGAGTCGTCGGCCGCGCGCGTGCAGAGCAGTTCGTGGCCCTGGCTCGAGGTCGTCGTGGTCGCGTGGAGCACCCGGCCGGACGCCTTGCTGCCCACCGATTGCCCGGTGCCGAGCGGCGCGAAGCACCACAGGTCCGTGTCGTCGACGTTCGCCGGCCGCAGCCGGTGCACGACCTCGCCCCCGCCGGGCTCGGCCGCCGTGGCCGGGATGGCTTCGCTGCCGCTGGCGTGCAGGCACTCGTTGGTGACGTCGTCGCGGACGTAGGCGCCCTCGGCGCCGGGCAGGCCGCCGCAGAGGTAGCCGGCGGACGCGGCGAGCCGCAGCTGCTTGCGCACGGCGGTGAGCTGCGTGGGCGGGTCCGGCACGCCGAGCCCGGCCAGCACGGTCCCCATCCCGTCGAGCAACGGCTTGAGCACGTCCTGCTGGGTCCGGAAGCCGAACACGGTTTCGCGGTAGCTGCGGACCTGGTCGACCACCTGAGCCCGCCGCGCCGGGTCGTCGCGCACGAGCTTGGCGAGGAGCCCGACGGTGTCGAGCCGGAAGTGCCGGGTGGGCTGGAGGGTCTGGTCGAGGCCCCACGGGATCAGCTTGAAATCGATGTCGCCGACGCCCGGATCGGCGACGGCGTCCACGTCGTTGTAGACGTAGGTGTTGTTGGTGTTGCGGGAGTAGCCGTCCCAGTGCTTGAGCAAGAACTCCATCGCGTAGATCTTGATGAACTGGTCGAGGTCGAAGACTTCGCTCGCCCCGGCCACCCCGTGCGCGGCGATGTGGTCGATGGCGAACCGCAGATCGGCCTTGTCGTCGAACTTCGACAGCGGCTCCACCCCGATGAGTGGCAGCCGGGCGGCGACGAAGTCGTCCTGGTGTTCCAGTTCGTAGAGGTTGCCGTTCGGGTGGCCGAAGTTCCGCTCGATGTACCGCGGCATGATCGGCTCGACGTTGACGAAGACCCCGGGGCTGTCGACGCCGGCCACGCCCTGCCCGATCGGCACGCCGTTCACGCGCACCTGAGCGTAATTGCCGCGGGAATGGGGGAGACCGGCGAGCTCGAACAGTTTGTAGCCGAGCAGCTGCCGGACGTAGGACAGGTCCTGGACGGAGTTGTTGAGCGTCAGGTACCGCGACCCGATCAGCTCGCGGACCGGATCCTTGTTCGCGTCGAGGAACTTCCCGAAGTCGATGTGCAGGCAGGGCTTGTCGCTGTTGATCGAGCCGCAGAACGACTTCTTCTTGATCCCGACGTCGGGGAACGCCGTCCGCGCGGGGAACTTCGTCCCGGACAGCTCGACCGACGTCGCCTTCCGCCAGGTGTAACGGCTGCCGCCGGTCCAGTCGAAGTTGCACACCCCACCGGCGGGCTGCTCGCTGCGCACGGCGTCCCAGTCCGCCTGCGGCAGCGTGATATCGATCGTCAGCACATTGTCGATCGCGTAGAGGGAATCGAGTGCGTGCTGCTCCTGGCTGCCCATCCGCTCAGTGTACGACCGGAAACCGGAATCAGAATGCGAAAGTAATTCCGTGATCGATCCGATTTCGGGTGGGTGTATCACCCATTGTGTGGGCAGCCGGTGAGGGAGCGCCTACGTCCCCGGCGGCGAACCGTGCGCTGCTCAGCCCGGCAGGACCGTGCCCGGCAACGATTCCACCGCGGCACGCGGCGATTCCGTGACTCCGGGCGGAGCGGCGGTGCCCGGGCCGCTCGCGGCCGCCGTCGTCAACGTGAGCACCTGGGCCGCGATCGCCTAGCGGCGGGCTTCGAAGTCCGCGTCCGTCAGCGCGTCCGGGGCCGTCGGCTCGCCCAGGACCGGGGTGTGCAGGTGCCCGCCGGCCACCGACGTCAACCCCAGGCCGGTGCGGACGCGGTTGCTGCGGAACATCGATTCGTTGGACAGGTAGTTCCCGCCCCCGCCGGAGGCGGCGATCTCGCCCGCGGCGGGGGCGTCCGAGCGGCACACCGGGGTTCCGGTGCCCGGGTGGGCCGCGTCCGGCCAGACACAGAACGCCTGATTGAAGTTCACCGGATAGGCGCCGGCCGGTGCGGCCAGCATCCGGTCGTACGGCAGCGTCGTCTCGATGAACTGGACGTCCGGCTGCGGCCAGCCCGCGGCCGGTGGCACGCCGCCGGTGATCGACACGTTGTCGTTGTCGGGGAAGCCGCCGCGCCAGGCGCCGGCCCAGCGTTCGATGTCGAACCGGCCCGGGCGCCCCTGGCTGATGGTCATGATCACGTCCGGCCGTCGCGCGCGGTCGCGCAACGCCGTGCCGTAGGCCGCTTCCACGATGCCCGCGTCGAAGTAGCCCCACACGACCGGGAAGTTCACCGCCTGCACCACGGCCGGCCCCGACGGCGTGGCGAGGATCCGCCCGTCCAGCTGCAGGGCCGCGGCGCCGGCCGGGTTCGAGATCCGGACACCGGCGCCGTCGAGCTGGAACGGGTCGAAGCCGCTCACCATGACCCGCCGCGTCTTCCCGAGCGGGAACCGGACGTCGTCGAGGCCGCGCGATCCGCGGTCGAACGCCGCGAGCAGCGACACCCGCTGCGACGCCGGAAGCGGGAAGGACGGCCGCCATTGCCGCACCGCGCTGCTGAGCTGCAGCCGCGCCCAGTACAGCGGCCGGTCGTCGAAGCGGTCGAGCGTGCCGAGGCCGGGCGTGCGGCCCTGGGCGCGGTCGACCGCGGTCCGCCACAGCCGGGCACCGGCCTGCGCGACCACCCGTTCGGCCCGGCGCGGGGTGCGTGCGGCGCAGAGGTCGTGCTCGACGTCGGCGACGAAGGGGGCCAGCCCGGCCAGCCGGACCAGTTCGGGGCCGACGGCCGGCCCACCGGACGGCATCGTCGCGGTCAGCCGCTGCTCCTCCACGGTCAGCGGGACGGCCGCGTCGAAGCAGCTCCGCGCCGGCGTGGCCGCGGCGACGCCGGGGAGCACGAACATCGGCACGGCGGAAAGCAAGGGGAGCAGGGCGGAAAGGCGCACGGGTTTCCTCCACGTCGCTGAGCGATCTCCGCCACCCAGTCTTCCGGTCGGGAAGCGATCCGAGAACCGTGCATAAGTCGGTCGATGTCTTGAAGCCGCCTTGACCAAGGGGCAGACTCGCTCGCATGCCCGCGCACTGGAGCCGCACCACGCTCGTCCTGGCCGTCGCCGCCGTGCTCACCGCCGGCGCCGCCGTGCCCGCCACCGCCGCCACGCCCACGCCGAAGTCGCCGGTCGCCGTCGGCTTCGGAGGCGCTGTCGCCAGCATCGACGCCGACGCCACCGCGATCGGCACGCAGGTCCTGCGCGACGGCGGGAACGCCGTCGACGCGGCCGTCGCGGTCGCCGCCGCGCTCGGCGTCACCGACCCGTTCTCGGCCGGGGTCGGCGGCGGCGGGTTCTTCGTCTACTACGACGCCAAGACCCACCGCGTGCACACCCTGGACGGCCGCGAGACCGCGCCGAAGACCGCCGACGAGAACCTCTTCGTCGAAAACGGCAAGCCGCTCGCGTTCGCCGACGCCGTCACCAGCGGCCTGAGCGTCGGCGTGCCCGGCACGCCCGCGACCTGGGCCGAAGCCCTGCGCAAGTGGGGGACGCGGTCGCTGGCGAAGTCGCTGAGGCCCGCCGAGAACCTCGCGCGCACCGGCTTCGTCGTCGACCAGACGTTCCAGACGCAGATCGCGAACAACGCGGCGCGGTTCTCCGCGTTCCCGTCGACGCGGTCGCTGTACCTGCCGGGTGGCGCGCCCCCGGCGCCGGGGACGGTCTTCAAGAACCCCGACCTGGCGGCCACGTACGCGCAGCTCGAGCGGTCCGGCGTCGACGCGCTGTACCGGGGCCCGATCGGCGCGGACATCGCCAAGACCGTGCAGAAACCGCCGGTCGACCCGGCTTCGACGCTGAACGCCCGCCCCGGGAACCTCACCACGGGCGACCTCGCCGCTTACCGAGCCATCGAGCGCGACCCGACCCACGCGCGCTACGAGGGCCTCGACGTCTACGGCATGCCGGCGCCGTCGTCGGGCGGGCTGACGGTCGGCGAGGCGCTCAACATCCTCGAGAACTTCGACCTGAAGCACGCGAGCAAGGCCGACTACCTGCAGTACTTCCTGGAGTCGACCCGCTTCGCCTTCGCCGACCGCAACCGCTGGATCGGCGATCCGGCGTTCGTCGACGTCCCGGCGCGCGAGCTGCTGAGCCAGCGGTTCGCCGACTCCCGGGCGTGCCTGATCTCGAAGGACAAGGCGGCGACCAGCCCGGTCGCCCCGGCCGACCCCCGGCACCCGGCATCGTGCGCCGCGGGCTCGGTGGCGGCCCCTACGCCGTACGAGGGTGAGAACACGACGCACCTGACGGTGGCGGACAAGTGGGGCAACGTCGTCGCCTACACGTTGACGATCGAGCAGGAGGGTGGCAGCGGCATCGTCGTGCCGGGCCGCGGGTTCCTGCTGAACAACGAGCTGACCGACTTCTCGTTCACGCCGGTGACGCCGGGTGTCCCGGACCCGAACCTCCCGGGCCCGGGCAAGCGCCCCCGCTCGTCGATGGCCCCGACGATCGTCCTCGACCACGGCCGCCCGTTCTTCGCGACCGGTTCCCCGGGCGGAGCGTCGATCATCACGACGGTGCTCCAGGTGATCCTCGGCCGCCTCGACCGCGGCTTGTCGCTGGAGGACGCGATCGCGGCCCCGCGGGCGTCGCAGCGCAACTCGGCGCAGGCCCAGGTGGAGCAGGCATTCCTGGACCAGCCGGAGACGGCGGCGCTGCAGGCCCGAGGCCAGGGCTTCTCGACGGCCCCGGCAGAGATCGGCGCGGCGACGGGCGTGGAGCGCCTGAGGGACGGCCGGTGGTTGGCCGCGGCGGAACCGGTGCGGCGCGGGCAGGGTGCGGCGCAGGTGGTGTGGCCGGCGCGCTGGTAGGGCTGAGGTCGAGGCCCGCCTTTTCGTTCGGGAGAGGCGGGCAGGTCGATTGCATCGGGAGAGGCGGGCAGGCCGCGCGCACTGCCTAGCGACCCGGCACCGGCGGGAAAAAAAGCCCCCGCCCTCCCTGGCAGGGTTCCGGCAAAGTCGTGTTGGTGCAGGCAGACACGGCTCTCGGTGGTGATCATGTGGTTGTCGAAGCCCATGATCTGTGAGAGAGCCGTGCCTGCTGTTGCCTGCCCGCCAGCACCGGCCCCGCCAGCATCGCCGGCCACCTACGCCGACACCGGGAAATCGAAAACCGGCTGCACTGGGTCCGCGACACCACCTACAACGAAGACGCATCCCGCGTCCGCACTGGCACCGGACCCCGAGCGATGGCCTCCCTGCGCAACCTCGCCATCAGCGCCCTACGCACCGCAGGACACACCAGCATCGCCGCAGCCCTCCGCCACACCACCCGGCCACTCACACTCTTCGGAATCACCCCATGACCAGCACAAAATACTTTGCCGGAACCCTGCCCTCCCTGGGGGGCGTGCCCTTGTCCAGCCTATCGCCACCCCCCGACGAAAAGCCGCGAAAGCACGTCGCCGGGACCTGGTTGTCCACATCGCGGTGACCTTGTGGACAGCCAGGCCTGAGCTGGCCGCGCCCAGCTGAACGGGGCCTTCTAGACTCGGCCCCGATGTTCCAGCCACCTGAAACCCTGCTTCCGCCGGGGGTGGGCCGATGAAGCTCGTCTTCGCCGGCACTCCCGACCCGGCGGTCCCCGCCCTGCGTGCCCTGCTCGACTCCGGGCGGCACGAGGTCGTCGCCGTCGTCACGCGGCCCGATGCGCAGGCCGGGCGCGGCCGGCGGGTCGTGCGGTCGCCCGTCGGTGCCCTCGCCGACGAACACGGCATCGAGGTCCTCACGCCCTCGCGCGCCGGGGACCCCGCCTTTCTCGCGCGGCTCACCGAGCTCGCGCCGGACGCCTGCCCCGTCGTCGCCTACGGGGCGCTGCTGCCGCAGGCCGCCCTCGACATTCCGCGGCTGGGCTGGGTGAACCTGCACTTCTCGCTGCTGCCCGCGTGGCGCGGCGCCGCGCCCGTGCAGGCCGCGATCCGCGCCGGGGACGAGATCACCGGCGCCTCGACCTTCCGGATCGTCAAGGAACTGGACGCCGGCCCGGTCTACGGCGTCGTCACCGAGGCGATCGGGGCCACCGACACCGCCGGCGCCCTGCTCGGGCGGCTCGCGGAGTCCGGGGCCAAGCTGCTGCTGTCCACCATGGACGGTCTGGCCGATGGCAGCCTCGTCGCGCGGGAGCAGCCCGCCGAGGGCGTCAGCTACGCGCCGAAGGTGACGGTCGAGGACGCGCGGGTGTCCTTCGCCGACCCGGCGCCGGCGGTCGACCGGCTGATCCGGTCGGTCACCCCGGAGCCGGGCGCCTGGGCGGAGTTCCGCGGCGAGCGGTTCAAGCTCGGCCCGGTCACGGTGCTCGACGAACCCGGCCCGCCGCCGGGCGAGATCGTGGTCGAACGCAAGCGGGTGCTGGTCGGGACGGCGACGAAGCCGCTGCGGCTCGGCGAAGTCCAGGCACCCGGCAAGAAACGGATGGCGGCCACCGACTGGGCGCGCGGAACAAGGATCGACCAGGGAGAGCGCCTCCGGTGAACGACCACAGGGAACGACGCCCGTCACGGCCCCAGCGGGGCCGTCCGGCACCGCGCAAGGAAGGGCCGCGCCGCCCGCCGGAGGTCGACCCGGCCCGGCAGGCCGCGTTCGACGTCCTCGCGGCCGTCCGGACGAAGGACGCCTACGCCAACCTCGTCCTGCCGGACCTGCTGCGGGAGCGGCGGATCACGGGACGGGACGCGGCGCTGGCCACCGAACTCACGTACGGCACGTCGCGCGCGCAGGGCCTGCTCGACGCGATCATCGAGTCCTGCGCCGAGCGCCCCCTCAAGCAGACCGACCCGGCGGTGCTCGACGCGCTGCGCCTCGGCGTCTACCAGCTGCTGCGCACGCGCATCCCCGAGCACGCCGCCGTGACGTCCACTGTGGACCTCGTGCGCGCGGAAGCCGGTTCGTGGGCCACGGGTTTCGCGAACGCCATCCTGCGCAAGGTGTCCGAAAAGGACGAAACGACGTGGCTCGACGAGCTGGCGCCGGACGAGGCGGCCGACCCGATCGGGGCCTACGCGCTGCGCACCGCGCACCCGCGCTGGATCGCGCGGTCGTTCGCCGAAGCACTGGGTGACAAGGGCGCCGGCCTCAAGGCCGCGCTGGAAGCCGACGACGCGCGTCCCGAGGTGCACCTCGTGGCGCGTCCCGGCGAGATCAGCGCCGACGAGCTCGCCGCGATCACCGGCGGCGACCCGGCGCCGTACTCGCCCTACGGCGTGCGCCTGCCCGCCGGCGCCGGCGATCCGGCCGACGTCGAGCCGGTCCGCGAGCGGCTGGCCGCGGTGCAGGACGAGGGCAGCCAGCTCTGCGCGATCGCCGCGACGAAGGTGCCGATCGAGGGCACCGACGAGCGCTGGCTCGACCTCTGCGCCGGTCCCGGCGGCAAGGCGGCGCTGCTCGGCGCGCTGGCCGCGTTGAGCGGGGCGGCCGTCGACGCCGTGGAGAAGGCGCCGCACCGCGCGAAGCTCGTCGAGAAGGCCACGAGCGGGTTGCCGGTGAAGGTGCACGTGGCCGACGGGCGGGAGAGCGGCCTGGAGCCGGGGTACGACCGGATCCTCGTCGACGCGCCGTGCAGCGGGCTCGGCGCGCTGCGGCGGCGGCCCGAGGCGCGCTGGCGCCGTCAGCCGTCCGACGTCGCGGACCTGACGAAGCTGCAGGGCGAGCTGATCACCGCGGCCTACGACCTGCTGCGGCCGGGCGGCGCGTTGACCTACGTCGTCTGCTCGCCGCACCTGGCCGAGACCGAAGGCGTCTTCGCGGAGACGGCGCGGCGGCTGAAGGCCGAAGTGGTGGACTCACGCGAGTTCTTCGCGGGCGTCCCGGAGCTCGGTGACGGGCCGTACGTCCAGCTGTGGCCGCACCGCCACGGCACGGACGCGATGTTCTGCGCCGTGCTGCGCAAACCGTGAGGGACCTCGGGCTGGTCGCCAGCTCGTGCGGCGGGCTGGACGTCCGGTTCGCCGCCGAGCTGGCCCGCCCGGCGGCCGAGCGCGGCTGGCGCCCGGCGATCACGCTGACCCCGGCCGCTCACCGCTGGCTGGAATCGGCCGGTGGCCTCGACGAGCTCGCGGCGTGCACCGACCTGCCGGTCCGCAGCGTCTCCCGGCTGCCCGGCGAGCCGCGGCCGCATCCGGACCCTTCGGTGTTCCTGTTCGCGCCCGCGTCGGCGAACTCGGTCGCGAAGCTGGCGCTGGGCATCGCGGACAACCAGGCGCTGACGGTCCTCGGCGACGTGCTGGGCGCGCCGGGGATCACGGTGGTGGTGGCGTACCAGATCCAGGACACCCGGAAGCACCACCCGGCGTGGCGGCGCCACCTCGACACCCTCGCGGGCGCCGGGGTGACGCTGCACCGGCTGGATGTCCGGCGGTCGTGGACCGGGGTTTTGGATCTGCTGCCTTCAGCTCAGTGAGGCCGCTGTGCCCGCCGGGATGCTTGGCGCGCGGGTGGCTGAGCAACACCTAGTGTCGCGCGTCGCAAGTTGTTTGACGTCCGGGAAGAGCGGCCCAATGTGGCCTTCGGTGCGTTGAACGCACCGAAGGCCGCCTTGGGTGCGTTGAACGCAACCAAGGCCACATTGGGGCGCTCGGGGACCGGGCTGCTGTCACTGAACTTCGGACCCG